>JADHUM010000080.1 GCA_016784545.1 Candidatus Neomarinimicrobiota bacterium | reverse complement strand
GTGGACTTTTCATCCTCCAGGATATGGAAAAGTTTAAGCAAATGAACCTGCAAACAGGGAATAAGGTGCCGACACTGGCCCAGCCCCACCAATAGTTAGCCCATAAGGATAGGAGTAATAACATGGCGTGGATATTCAAGTTTGAACTTGATAAGTATGAAATTGAAGACCTCAAAATCGTGCTTGAAAAACTGAAAAAAAAAGATGTACGCAAAGTGGAAGTCTCAGTAAATGGAGATGTCCGGAAATTAGCCACAAACATGTTGAAGGCTGTCTATGATCAGGAGGACTTTTTTAAGGATGATCGTTGGTAAATCGGTCTGCTTAATCTTATAACTACCGTGAAAAACATTAATCCCAAAATTTTTCTACCTGTTCTATTATTCCTGGTATGTTTTGGAATTTCCTATGTATTCATCATGGATATTGAAACGCCCATACCTGAGCCAACACCTCAAACTGATGAGAAGATAGAGACCATCTATTTTGGAGTTATATCCAGATATTCACCCCGATCCATAGTGAGCGGATATCAACCGTTAATGGAGTACCTGACAAACAATACACCCTACAATTTCAAATTGAAGCTCAGTCGCAATTATCTCGAAACTGTGGACCAACTGGCCCGTGGTCGTGTTGATTTCGCTTCACTTGGGAACTATACATATATCCATGCCCATAAGAATCATGGGGTCAGGTGTATCGCGATGCCCATTAATAATGATGGCAACATCGAGAATTATGATGATATCATCGTTCCCCAACATTCAGATATTCAAAATCTTTCAGAGTTAGCGGGAAAATCGTTCGCCTTCGCCTCAAAGCAATCTTTTAGCTCCTGGATGGGGATCTGGATGCTGAAGCAAGCAGGTGTGGAATTAACAGATTTATCTCACTACGAAAATTTGAGTTATCATGATCTGGTCGCAGAAAAAGTCCTCAGAGGCGATTTCGATGCTGGTATGGTTAAATCTGTAGTTGCACGAAACTATGCGGAATCTGGGATTCGTATTTTAGCCAGATCCCCAGCCATTCCCAGTGTTCCTCTGGTGGTAGCAGCTCATGTTGATACCTCACGTATTCGCTTTGTTCAAGCGGCCCTGTTAAAATTAAGCTCACTCATAGATAGCGGTGAGATATCAACCTCGGGATGGGATACTGAGGTTGCCAATGGATTTGTAGCCGGTCATGATAGTCTTTTTAATTTTCCCCGGCAGCTCTTAGATGAGATAGATCAAAAACTGCGATGAAACTCGTTTCCAGCATCCATGATAAATTAGTTTTCAGGATTGGATTAAGCCTTTCCATCGTCCTGTTGATACTCTTCTTCGCCATCATGACATCACAAAAGGAAGCTATTATCTCAAAGCATAGAACTGTTGCCACAACAATGGTTCAAACCGCCATCATTCCCATCAATGATGCTCTCTACCTTGCCGGTACTGAAAACGATGATTTTTTGCAATCCTTTCTCAAGAATTTTGTACAGGAATATCAAGGCGAGATTAAATTTGCTATTATCCTGGGTGAAGGAGGGCGGGTGATTGCCCACTCAGACATCTCACAGATCAACAAGATCTACACAGATGTTTATAGTAATTCCGCGCTGGGGTCCCTTGATCCCCAATTTCATATCTATCAAGATGGCCTATTTGCGGGCGTAATGGAAATATCAGCGCCCCTTGGCTTAATCACCCTTTCACATGGTGCCGTAAGATTGGGTCTCGATTCTCAGCCATTAAAAAGTGAACTACGCAGTACCACGCTTTTTATCATTGGTATGATTCTACTAACCCTGGTGCTGGTACTTTTTATTGTCTTAGGAATCAGTCGAAATGTTACCCGGGGATTGAGGTATACTACCGAAGCTATCGATGCCATTGATTTCCAGACCTCCGAGCCCCTCGAACTTCCAGAATCAGATGATGAGATAGGCCTGCTAAATGACCGATTTAAGCGACTGCAGGAGCGCCTCATTCATGCCCGGTCGACCATGGAGGAAACCAATAATAATTTAATCCAAACTGAGAAGCTGGCTGCCATGGGTCGCATGGCTGCCGGTGTGGCACATGAAATCAATAATCCGCTTCTCGGTCTAAAGAATTGTCTTCATTTATTGAAAATCGACCCGGATAATCAGGCTGATCATATCAGGCTTCTAAAAGATGGTCTTGATCGAATAGAAGTTATTGTTTCCCGTTTGTTAGAGGGTGCGCGCAAAAAAACCGGCACCATTAAGGACTACGATTTTAACAGAAGTGTGAGAGATATTTTGAATTTGGTGGGTCATAGACTCTCCAAGGAAAAAATCATCACTCAGGTTCACCTGGATGACACTATACCTGATGTCCATAATAATAAATCCGGGTTTGAAGAAGCCCTCCTTAACATTTGTATGAATGCTCTGGATGCCATTGGCAGTGTGGGGACCATTCGCCTGGAAACAGAAGCAAGAGATAAAATTGTTGCAGTCATTGTGGGAGATTCTGGTCCAGGAGTTGCCAGTGAAGAAATGTCAAGCATGTTTGAACCCTTTGTCACTTCAAAGGAAGTAGGGCAGGGGACTGGATTGGGCCTCTATGTGTCCAGGGAGATTATTAGGGCAATGGGCGGAAAAATAAGTTACGCCACAAGTACTCTGGGCGGAGCTGAATTTACGATTGAACTTCCAATCAAGATTGAGGCAGTCGAGGAAACGGAATAACATGTTAAAAATATTACTCATTGAAGATGAACGCATCAATCGAATCACACTTCAGAAGCTATTGGAGCACGCCGGTCATGCTGTTACCTCTGTAGAGGACGGAAAAGCCGGTCTGGAGGCCGTTCAAAGTGAAACCTGGGACGTAGTTCTCACTGACTACCGACTCCCTGGTGCAGATGGCCTGGAGATCCTGGAGGAAGTCAAGCGGGTTTCCCCAACGACACAAGTTCTTGTTATGACTGCCTTTGCCACGGTTGAGAATGCATTGACAGCCCTTAAAATGGGTGCCTTCGACTATCTCACAAAACCCTTTGATCCAGATGAACTATTCCATCACTTGGCCAGAATATCCGCCATACGCTCGTTGAATTCTGAGAATGAGGTATTGAGAGCTTCACTGGCAGATCTGAAAGTTTCGCCAGATCTGATTGGTCAATCTGATATTATGCGCGATCTTTTTGAAAAGGTGAAGATAGTAGCTGAAAGCGAGCATACGATCCTGATACAGGGAGCCAGCGGAACAGGTAAAGAAAAAATCGCCAATGCGGTGCAGTCATTGAGTCAGCGACGAGAAAACCCCTATATAAAAATTAATTGCTCAGCCCTCAGCGAGACACTTTTTGAAACCGAAATGTTTGGCCATGAAAAAGGGGCTTTTACTGGCGCAGTAAAACGGTCCATCGGTCGTTTCGAAAGGGCCAGGGGTGGAACGATACTTCTGGATGATATTGATGATTTAAGCTTACGTTTACAAACCAAACTTCTCAGAGTGATTCAAGAAGGTGAAATTGAGAGAGTCGGGGGAACCGAAGTAATACCTGTAGATGTTAGAATCCTCGCCGCTACCAAAATTGATTTGAAATCCCTGGTTGAAAAGAAATCATTTAGGGAGGATCTGTTTTACCGCTTAAATGTTATCAGACTTATTGTTCCATCTCTCAATGAGAGAAAGTCGGATATTCCTTTACTTGCTCATTTCTTCCTGTCCAAACTGGATGCCCATAAACAGCTGTCACCCGAACTGATTAAGTACCTCATGGATCTGGACTGGCCAGGAAATGTGCGGGAGTTGGAACATGTTATCATGCAGATGTCAGTATTTTGCCGAAAGACGGTCATAGATTTGGATGATATCCCTGACTCATATCTCCCGCAACAAAGAAAAAGTGATGCAAAGAAGGATGATGGATCATCTCTGACCGATCAGGTGAACGAGTTTGAATTGCAGATAATCAATGCGTGCATGGAGAAATATCAAGGGAATCAGCAAAGGGTAGCCGATTCATTGGGAATCCCCAGAACCACTCTAAGAAGTAAATTGTTGAAATACGGTCTTATCGATCCAAAAGAATAATTCAATATTATACTTCATAGGGCCAGGCGAAGCAGGCATCTCCCGCTAACAAAAATCCAATATAAATTGTGTAAATTACCGTCCTGGTAACTCAGAAGACGACGATATTTCGTCTGGAGTGACGATATCTGGTCTTTGATTGGGTGGTTGCTACCAGATACCCCGGATCCGTTCAAGGTATAAGTACAGTATAAACAATAGTAAGGATACATAGAAATTTTGTGGCATGGCATTTGGATTACATAAGGGCTGCAATTAAAAATCAGATGCATCAATATAAGGACAACAAGACATGGCAAAGATTGAATTAGGCAAGATTATCCCAAGATGGGAATGGCGAACTTTTGGTGAAGCATTTGGTGTTGCTGAAGAGAATATCAAAGCCCACGAATGCACGCGAGCTCTGGAAAGTAGTGAAGTGTACATCCTCTCTAAAAAAAGTGGAGAGAATATTAAGATTAGAGACACGCTCATGGATATTAAGGTATTGAGAAATGCTGAGAATGACCTGGAGCAATGGTTCCCCATCATGAAAGCTACTTTTCCAATTGGAGCTGAAGAAGCTGCGGAAGTCTTTAAGGCCGCCGGTGTCGAGGTTGAGTTAAATGCAGCTGATACCTGGGAATATGATGCCTTCATTTCCAAAATGGTGGATACCAATTCTGATCTCAAGGCTGTTGGCGTTTTCAAAAAACGTTATGGCTACATGATTGAGGGGGCAACTGTTGAAATTGCCGACCTTACCATTGATGGAAATGCAATCAGAACAACCGCTGTTGAAGATGCTGATCCTGAATTGGTTACCAGACTGGTTGCAAAACTTGGTCTTAGTGAGTACGAAAATATCAGCTATATCAAAGCCATGCGCCGCATGGTCGGATTTGAGGATTAAACCATGGGACAAGAGATCGAACGTAAGTTTCTGGTCACAGCTGCGACATATCGCGAACTAGCCAAAGGTACCCATTACAAACAGGGATATCTGAATAGTCAAAAGGAACGCGTAGTACGCGTTCGTACAATTGACGAAACAGGCTTCATGACCATCAAAGGTATCACTAAAGGTGCTACCAGGCTCGAATATGAATATGAGATACCCGCCAAAGATGCCGATGAACTGCTTGACCTCCTTTGCGAACAGCCCATTATTGATAAACATCGCTTTAAGGTGAAAATGGGTGAATTTGTGTGGGAAATTGATGAATTCCATGGGGAAAATGAAGGACTCACCGTTGCTGAAGTAGAAATTGAATCTGAGGATCAGGAATACCCAAAGCCTGACTGGATAGGAGAGGAAGTCACTGGAGACCCTCGCTATTACAATTCGAATTTAATCGCCAATCCTTACACAAAATGGTAATTGACCCCTCGTAACTTATGAAACAAATGCTGAATGACACCAAGGTGAGAAGAACCCTCCGGGTAATCGGTTTAATTTTACTCGTTTTGGCATTTCTAATCATGGTACCTTCAGCAAGGGCAGCCTTCCCAGAGAAACCAATTAAAATTGTGGTATACACTGGTCCCGGTGGACTTATTGATATCAGTGCTCGAAAATTTGCCGGTATCGCTGCAAAATACACTGATGTCAATTTTGTAGTCGAGAATAAACCTGGAGCTGGTGGGATAGTCGCTCTCAAAAAGGTTATTCAAGCCCCTGCAGACGGCTACAATCTATATGCCTGTACAAAATCAAATATAGCCAAGTTCGTTCAGGTGGGCGGTGAGGGCTATCTCGATGCTCTACACTGGACTGCCATGCTCATGGCTGACCCGGAATGCGTCATCACCAATCGTAATCTGGCTATTTATGAGTGGCAGGATATTGTCACAGATGCGCTGGCAACTCCTGGGGAACAAACCTGGGTAGGTCCCGCTGCCGGGGGACTGGATCATGTCACAGCCTTAAAGATATGGGACAAATATGGGATGGAAGCCAAGTGGATTCCCTTTAAGAGTGGGGGTAAAGCACTGGCTGCACTGCTGGGAGAGCAGGGGGTGGCTTACGTGGGTAATCCGAGGGATGCCCTGGGAAATCCTGATCTTCACATTGCAGCTGTTTCCGCACCCCAGCGTCTAGATGCGTTTCCCGATGTACCGACCTTCACCGAACTGGGCATGCCAGACTTGGAAAATGAGTTCATGTGGCGAGGGTTTGCGCTTAAAAAGGGAACTCCAGATGATGTTATCGAATGGTATGATGAACTCTTCAAAAAAGTTTCCGCAGACCCCGATTGGCGTAGTTTCTGGGCCAAAGGTGGGATTGATGTCGCTTATGTTGGCGAACCTGAATTCTCGAAGCTCGTTGCAGAAGATGCTGAAGTCTTTGAGTACTATTTAAAAAAGAGTGATATTCTTCCTGGTGATGCCGTTGGATTTATGGCGAAAATGGCCAGTGGAAATGCCTTTATTGCACTTTCGCTAATCCTTGTATGTATTTGGTTATCAGGCTCATACATGGTTCATAAATCCCAATACTCTGCTATATTGGGAAGAGTTCTGGTTATCGGATTCTTCTTAATCGTGAGCATTCTTTTTCTGCTGCAATCAATGAATTTCCCAAGCAGTTCAGCTGTGGGACCGGCAGCCGTTCCCAGGCTTTGGATATTGATGCTCATCCCTCTGAATTTATTACTCTTGTTTAAAACGATTCAGAAAAATGAGGAGGTCGCAGAGACTGGCCCGCGTGTTGATATAGTACTGAGCTTTGTTGGATTTCTAGTTGCCTATCTGTTTGCCATGCAAGTATTTGGCTATTTCCTCAGCACATTTGCATTCATCATCGTAAGTCTATACTACCTAGGATATCGTAAATGGCGCAACACATTCATTATCGCAGGTGCCTGGATATTATTCTCTTATCTCGTCTTTTATAAAACCCTATACGTTCCCCTTCCCTTGGGAATGCTATTCGAAAACCTCTTCTAAGGATCCGAGCAGTGGAATTACTAAGCAATTTAGGAGACGGTTTAGCATTTGTTATGGGCGTGGTCCCGATTTTGACCATCACCCTTGGTGTAGCCATGGGAATTGTGGCTGGTGCTACTCCTGGATTATCACCTTCAATGGGTGTTGCATTATTAGTACCGTTTACTTATGCCATGTCTCCCACACTGGCATTGATTCTTCTCGTGGCTATTTACATTGCCGCAAATTATGGTGGCTCAATCACAGCAGTCACCATAAATGCTCCTGGTACACCTTCGTCCGTCGTTACAGCCTTTGATGGCTATCCACTCACGAAGAAGGGTAAGCCGGGGCTGGCTCTTGGTGTTTCTTTGGTTGCTTCCACCGTCGGAGGCATTATCGGAACGCTGATCCTGATCTTCTTTTCAGGACCCCTGGCAAGATTTGCGTTGAAATTTCATCCTGCAGAATACTTTGCCCTCGCTATTTTTGGTCTCACCACCGTAGCATCTCTTGGAGGAAAAAATTGGATAAAAGCCTTTATCGCGGCAATGTTTGGCCTCTTGTTGAATACAATTGGTATCGACCCCATTTCAGGTGTGAGTCGCTTCACTTTTGGTATTTCATTTCTTTACGATGGATTTGCCTTGATCCCGGCTTTGATCGGACTTTTTGCCCTCAGTGAAATATTCAAGCAACTGGAGAGTGGGGATTTTACCAGTCAACAAGTAGAGGCAGGTAAGCAAGAGTGGCCGACTGCCAGTGCCTATTGGAAATTAAAGAACACCATATTTCGTTCTTCACTCATGGGAACCATCATCGGGATATTCCCAGGCGCAGGAGCAACCATTGCTGCTTTCATTTCTTATGATGTCGCCAAACGAGTTAGTAAGCATCCAGAAGAGTTTGGACATGGGAGTCTGGAGGGGGTAGCAGCCGCTGAAGGCGCTAATAGCAGTTCTGTGGGTGGTGCACTTATTCCATTACTCACACTGGGCATACCTGGCAGCGCATCCACTGCTGTGCTCATTGGTGCCTTGATGATACATGACCTGACACCTGGTCCACAGTTGTTCATCTCAAATCCTGATATTATATACGGGCTGCTCGCCAGTCTGCTGTTTGCAAATATTATCCTGCTTGCGCTTGGTTTCTTTGGAAGCCGTCTATGGATAAAAGTGACTACCATTCCAAAAACCGTATTATTCCCACTCATTTTTGCTGTATCAATTATCGGTAGTTTTGCTGTGCGCAATTCATTCTTCGATGTGGCAGCCTGTCTGGCATTTGGAATTTTTGGATGGATTCTTCGCCGATATAACTATCCAGTTGCCCCCATTATTCTTGGAATGGTCCTGGGAAATATTGCTGAAACAAATTTTATTCGTGCCATCATGATGGGCGGATGGACGGTGTTTTTTACTCGTCCCCTAAGTTTGGGAATGCTGGTCGTTGCGGTTGCCAGTTTTGCTGTACCCTTAATTCAAGCTCGAAAACAGAAAACCAGCTCATAGAGCTAAACGGAGGCTTTGCTACTTGTACTTGTTGACCAAATTAAGACCCCTGCTAATTTTACTAACTTTATTTACCCTCAATTCCAGATTAATAGCTGCTGATGGTCATGATCAGTCAGAGATATCATGGTGGCTCCTGATAATGACCCTGCTTGGCGGACTCGCTCTATTCCTATATGGAATGGAAAAAATGAGTTCAGGTATGAAGAAGGCAGCTGGGGATAAAATGCGCTCGATTCTTTCAGCTCTGACGAACAACCGCTACATGGGTCTCATGGTAGGTGCTTTTGTCACGATGATTATCCAGAGCAGTAGCGCCACCACTGTTATGCTGGTAAGTTTTGTCCAGGCTGGCTTGATGACATTTGTTCAAAGCTTGGGTGTGATATTGGGTGCTGATATTGGTACAACGGTTACGGCCCAACTTGTAGCTTTTAAGCTCACCGACTATGCACTATTGATGATTGCCCTGGGTTTTGCGGCTATGATGTTTGGGAGAAACGAGAATCAGAAGAATATCGGTGAATCCATTCTGGGATTTGGTATTCTATTCTATGGCATGAAACTCATGTCAGACGCTATGTATCCGTTGAGAACTTATGAGCCCTTTATCACCACACTTTCACATTTAGAAAACCCCCTGCTGGGTCTCCTGGTTGGAGCGGCATTTACTGCTTTAATCCAAAGCAGTAGTGCTTTTACGGGTATTATCATCGTGCTGGCGCAACAGGGTTTACTGAGCCTTGACGCAGGTATCCCACTCATTATGGGGGCTAATATTGGGACCTGTATTACGGCAGGATTGGCCAGTATAGGTGCATCCAGGGAGGCAAAGCGCGTTGCTATGGCCCATGTCATGTTCAAAATCGTGGGTGTCTTGTTATTTATTTTCTGGATTCCGTGGTTCGCTGATATCATTCGTGCCATTTCACCAACCTCCACCGAATCAGGTATGGCCAATTTAAGTGCAGTGGTTCCTCGCCAGATTGCCAATGCCCATACCATTTTCAATGTTGGGTTGGCCTTCGTATTTCTTCCCTTCACTGGCATCTTTGCCAACATTATCCTGAGGATATTCCCGGATGTTGAGGACGATCGGGATCTTACTATTGCCACCTGGCACCTTGATGAGTCTGCCATTGAGACCCCTGCCATGGCATTGGATCTTGCCAGATCAGAAATAGCTCGCATGGCTAAGATTACCGGTAGAATGCTGGACGGATTCATACAGCCATTTCTCGAAAACGATCCTGGGCAGGATAGTGTGCATCCACAACTCACCGTCATGGAAGGCATCGAGATGAGAGAGCGGAAACTGGATTTTCTGGAAAAGAAAATAAAGAAATATCTGCTTCAGATCGGTCAGGAAGAACTCTCAGACACCCAGATTGCTGAGGTATTTAGTATGATCACCATCTCCAGTCAAATGGAAAGTATTGGCGATGTTATGGAGCGCAATTTGAGACCGCTTGTAACCAAAAAGCGTGGGCTCCAGCTGGATTTCTCTGAGGAAGGCAAAAAAGAACTTATCAAATACAATACAAAAGTATGCAAACAGTTCAGTCGTCTGGAAAAAACATTTTCTGAGCTAGATCCCAAACGCGCTAGAAAGGTAATGGTCAAAGAGGAAAAGTATCTCAACCTGGAAGCTCAATACCGGGAATCCCATTTCCAGCGTCTCAATGCGGCCCGTGAAGAATCGGTGGAAACTGACGCCATTCATACAGAGCTGCTGGAGATGATGAAGCAAATCAATCTCCATACTGGTGAAATAGCAAAGATCATCCTTGAACTTTCTGACCATGAGGATGCTTAAGCTGTCTTTATGAGATATCTTTTACCCATATTGTTACTCTCAGCCAAGCCCTTGCTAGCTGATGACCATAAAACTACACAGATCGAATGGTCATTTCTGGTCATGGGATTACTTGGGGGTCTTTCACTCTTCCTCTATGGTATGGACAAGATGAGTGATGGCATGAAGAAAGCCGCAGGGGATAGGATGAGAAACATTCTCGCCGCCCTGACCAAACATCGTTTGGTAGGACTAACTCTCGGTGCCTTCGTGACCATGGTCATTCAAAGCTCAAGTGCCACCACAGTGATGCTTGTCAGTTTTGTACAGGCTGAGCTAATGGGTTTTGCTCAATCACTTGCGGTGATTATGGGCGCAAATATTGGAACCACGATTACTGCACAACTTGTGGCTTTTAAGCTCACTGACTACGCCCTCGCCATGATAACCGTAGGCTTTCTCATGAATCTGCTGGCAAAACAGGAATCATTGAAGCATTTAGGTCAGGCTTTATTGGGTTTTGGTATCCTGTTTTTTGGTATGAAACTCATGTCTGATTCTATGAAGCCGCTCCGGTCCTTTGAACCATTCATTGGTTTGATGGAAGGGCTAAATAATCCCATCTATGGTTTGCTTATCGGTGCCCTCTTTACTGGTCTTATTCAGAGCAGTAGTGCCTTCACAGGTATTGTGATCGTCCTCGCTCAGCAAGGTCTACTTACTCTGGATGCAGGTATTCCCCTGATAATGGGTGCAAACATTGGAACCTGTATTACTGCAGGTCTGGCAAGTATAGGAACAATCCGGGGAGCAAAGCGAGTAGCTATTGCACACGTCCTGTTTAATGTTGGCGGCGTGTTCATCTTTATCTGGTTTATTCCTCAATTGGCAGATCTGGTGAGGTGGATGTCACCAGTGTCAGATGCAACGGGTATTGAAAAACTAGCCCTTGAAACGCCTCGGCAGATTGCCAATGCCCATACCATCTTCAATATTACTGTGGGCCTGGTTTTCCTTCCTTTCACAACCATCCTGGCAGCGCTCATAATCAAGATTTTACCTGATGAGGAGATAGAAAAGGGAATTATGCCTGTGACCTGGCATCTTGACAACTCTCAAGTCTCTCACCCAGCTATTGCCATTGAATTAGCCCGAACTGAAATGCTACGGATGATCAAAATTCTTGGGCGCATGCTTGATGTATTTTTACGACCTTTTCTGGGAGACGAAAAAGAACCTGATAGGTTCTATCCCCATTTATCTCTCATGGAAGGGATAGATATGCGCGAGGCCAAGATTAATTTTCTTGAGCAAAACGTCTCAAAGTACCTATTTAGCATCAGTCGGCAGGAATTGAGTGATCATCAGGCAGCAAAAGTATTCAGCATGATGTCCATGGTAAAGGACATGGAAAGCATTGGGGATATCATCCATGGCAGAATCAAATTACTGGTGGAAAAGAAACGGAAACTAAAAGAACCATTCTCGGAACAAGGGCAGAATGAATTGACTGATTTCCATGTGAGAGTGATGAAGCAAATCTCCCGTTTGAGAAGCGCTTTTTCCAAAGAGAAATCCAAAAAAATTGAGAAAGTGATCCGAAAAGATCGCAAATATAGAGACCTTGAATCAGAGTACCGATTGAGACATCTCGAGCGTGTGAAGAGCGAAAGGGCTGAGTCCGTTGCTACCCATGATCTTCACATGGAGCTTATGGATCTGCTGAAACAAATCAACGTCTATACTGGCGAGATAGCCAAAAACATTGTTGTCATTGAAGAAACTGAAACGGAGTAAGGAAAGCATTATGAGTTTTACAGTGAAGTCTATAACCATCTTACTGATTGCAATATTTCTTGCATCTTGTGCAAGTATGCAACCAGCAATAGTTGAGGAAACGCCAGTCGAGACAGTTGAACCTGTCGCTGAATATTTCCTCAATTCAAGCGAATACAAACTCCTGCTCAACCCGGAGATGTTTGGTGACTATGAGAAGGGCTTCGCTGAGTATTGGCAGATTGTTCAGGAAGTAGCGGCTGCTGAGGGTATACCCATACTGGCAAAAGAAAACCCACTAAAACTTTCTCACAAACAGGTCTCCTTTTGGGATACAGAAGGTCTTGACCTCCGCAAGAACAGTTTTCTGTTACGCAGGAAATCAAAATATAAGGGGGGAGATATAGCCCCGGGATATGAATTTGGACTGAAATTTCGTCAGCCCGACCCAGCGACAACCCTGTCCAAGGATCTGAAAATGACCGATGGTTATATTCCCAAATTCGACCGAATTGAACTCGAGTCTGACATAGTGTATTATTCTGCAAAGAATGGTGCGGAAGATGTCACCTATGCCGTTTCAAATTCAGTTCAACTTGACGATATGCCCTCAAACATATTGGCTGGTTTTGCAGAAATCTATCCAGTCCTCACCACACTTGGTAT
>JADHUM010000079.1 GCA_016784545.1 Candidatus Neomarinimicrobiota bacterium | reverse complement strand
CTCATCAATCACTTGACAAGCTGACTCCCGATGAAGTATATTTTAAAGAATCTATGAGGAAGCTCGTAGGATAATGAACACCGGATCTTTCACACCTAAGTTTCAAGAAAAAGTGTCCAAGGGATGGGGTCCACTTCTATGCAACAAAAAAACGGAGGAAGTATGTGGCGTAAATTGTTACTAACAGGTCTAGTATTGACCTTTACTTTTTCCTTGGGTTTTGCATCTGATGCTATGCATCTGACACCCATGGAGAAGGCCTTGAACAAATATGATAGCGGTCAGACATTGACCGTGGCTGAGAAGACTTTAATTAGTTCAGAATTGGCCATTCGTGAAGCCGCTATTCAGATGCGACTTCAGGAAGAAGGTAGGCTCAATCATTATTCAACAAACAACCTACGCTCTGCGCTGTCTGAAGGATTTGAGGGTGCATTTCCACCGGCGGGTTGGACTGTTATTAATGCCGATGATGATGCCAATACTTTCAATGAAACGTTTACCTACATAACTGCACCTGAGGGTACCCAGGGTGCACAGGCTATGAAATGTTATGATGATTGGCTGATCACACCAAAACTCTCCCCTACAACAGGGGATGCCTCCTTCAGTTACCAGGAAGGTCTTGAATCATCATCTTATCCCTATACTTATCAGCTGTTAGTATCTACTACAGATGCTGATACAGCCTCCTTTACAAGCATAGGGTCTTATGATGGGAATACTACGGGTTGGATTACTCGCTCCATAGACCTATCTGCCTACGTTGATATGAATATTCATATCGCCTGGCATATGACATCGGGTCCTAGTACTTCCTGGGATTTTGGTTTTGATGATGTTTCAGGTCCTGAAATTTATGTAGCACCTGAACCACCTCTTGCTTCCACAAGCCCAATGCCTGCAGATTCTGCAACAGGTGTTGCCCTGAATCAGGTAGTGAGCTGGGGTGCTTCTTTAGGAGCCACAGGTTATGATTTAAGTTTTGGGACAGATAATCCACCAACAGATGTATTAGATGCTGCCGATCAAGGTGATGTTTTGACTTATACACCCACCTTAGCCTATGCGACAACTTATTATTGGGAAGTTACTCCTTATAATGCATATGGTGATGCCTCGGGTACAGTTATTTGGTCGTTCACTACGGAAGATGATCCTACGCTTGTGCCCCCATTCACAGAAACCTTTGAGACTTTTGAAACCAGCTATCCATACGCACCACCTATGAACTGGACAAAACTTGCTGGTTTAATGGATGAGGATATTGAACTCGCTGACCCATCATACCCAGATAAGTGGCGAGGAGAAGCTTTTGCGAACGATTCCGAAAATCCGGTCTCGGCGCGAATGAATGTTTACTATAACAATAGAATGGACTGGTTGATTTCCCCTCCAGTCGATCTAGGTGATGGCACTGTAAGCTATCAGGCAGAATTTGATATCGTCGCACAAGAATATAATAGTACGACTGTCGATGCTGTATGGGATGATGATGATCGATTTGACTTTATCATTTCAACTGATGGTGGAGCAACTTGGGATCAAACCAATATTCTCTTGAGCCATAATTCAACAACTGGTTTAGGAGCTACACCTGTTCATGAAATAATTGATCTCAGTGCATATACTGGAGTAGTAAAGTTTGCCTTTTATGGTGAAACACAGGTTTCAAACGGTGATTGGGAACTATTTGTCAAAGACTTTACCGTTCAGGAACCACCAACAGTACCGATTCTAGCCCTTAGTGATTCAGAATTTGATTTTGGTAGTGCACCTGTAGGTGGTTCAGTTGTAGAGACTTTGACCATTACAAATAATGGTGGAGCTGATCTGAATATTTCAAGTATTCTTCCATCGGACTATCCGCCATTCGCTATCGGATCATATTCCAGTCCAGTGGCAGCGGGAGCAAGTATGGATGTAAGCATCACATACGAGCCCACAACAGCTGGGGACCATGCAGGGACGGTAACAATCACGTCAGATGACGACTTATCCCCTCATATTATTACCGTGAGTGGTAGAGCTTATCCAGCTGATTATGTCCTGGAAGGTTTCGAAGGAGACTTTCCTCCCTTTGGTTGGTCAAATACTGCGGTCGTAGAAACCTACATTTGGGAACAGAGCAGTACATATGCTTATAACGGGATGTACTCTGCAAGGTTTAAAAATAGTTCTTATAACACCCGTACAGCTGAACTAAAGACACCTAAACTTGATTTAACGACCTCCGAAGCGAGTGAGTTAAGCTTTTATCTACGAAATGTTGCCTGGGGCAGTGATCAGGATGAGTTGTGGGTAGATATTAGTACAGATGGTGGTGCTACTTGGACAAACCTGGCTTATTATGGAACTAGTGTTACAGATTTTGAGCTCCAAACTATAGACCTTGAAACAGATGTTGTTCAGAATGATCAGGCAATGATCAAATTTATTGGTACCACCCACTATGGGTATGGTGTCTATATTGATGATATTCTCATGCCCCCTCTGGCCCCAAACACCAATACTCCGTTCTTCTCAGAGTATATGGAAGGTTCCAGCAATAATAAGGGTATTGAGATCTATAATCTAACCGGTTCTACAATCAACCTTGATGAGTATCAGATTGCTCAATCCACCAATGGTGGCGGCTGGGCATATTACCATGTCTTTCCTGAAGGAGCGACACTGGATCATGAAGATCTCTGGCTCATCGCAAATGATGGCGTTTTCCCAGAAGTCATTGCATTGGCTGATGAAGTATTGCCTTATCCAAGTGTGGTTCATCACAATGGTGATGATGCTCGCGCCCTGGTGAAAATTGTTGGCACGGATACAACCTTCCTGGATATCATTGGAATTCCAACTGAAGATCCAGGTGCAGCCTGGGATGTTGCTGGTGTTACAGAAGGAACCAAAGATCATAACCTGGTACGTAAACCTGATGTTGTAACAGGTAATACCGACTGGGCCCTTTCTGCGGGTACCAATGCCGACGATTCAGAATGGATTGTTTATGACATGAATTTCTGGTATGGCATGGGTTACCACAATGAAGATTATCTCGTGCCTGGTGATGCCTGTGACTTACCTCTGGTTTATGGTGATGTCAATGATCCAGCTATGGTTGGTTCCATTGAATCTTATGGTGCAACCTGGTATACCTTCTACAATGATGGCAGTTATGATAACGTCTTTGCATCACTCTGTGGATCAACCTTCGATACAAAGATTGAAGTATGGGCTGGTTGTGATTCAGCAACATATATTGCGTATAATGATGATGCTTGTGGTACTCAGTCAGAAGTTGATCTTGGTGAATTACCTGCTGGTGATTACTGGGTTAAGGTCTTTGGGTATGGCTCAGGTTCAGGCGAGTATACGCTGAATGTTACCGGTACCAATGGCGTGCCAGACTTCGTAGTAAGCTCCATGGAATATTATGGACAGGATACTCTGGATGTTGTGGTCACCAATATTGGTGATGGCGATTCTCCTGGATATTTTGGAACTGATTATCATGGTCTCTACATTGATGGGGATTATCTCGGATATGTTGCCGAACTTGATATTGCCCTTCTGGCAGGCGAAAGCTATACCTATTCATTAACCGGTATCAATTTCGACAACTTTGGTCCAGGAATGCACCAGGTTGTTTTTGAAGCTGATACAGATGATGATGTTCTTGAAATAGATGAAACAAATAATAATGATACCCTGACAATTGATATTGGGTATCCGCCACTGGCTCCAAGACATGTTATGGCCATGGCAGGTGAAGGTGAAGTTTTCCTCTCCTGGGAAACAGCCGTCATTCCTCCACCAATGCCTGGAAGTCTTGCGAGAGTTATGAGTGGTATTCACGAAACCAAAACCAAAGCAGCAGCTACTTTTGATCCAGAAGTTCTGGCCAAGAGAGACGCAGCGGGTGGTTCCGCCTTCCGTGATGCTGGTGATACCTGTGCTGAAGCAGTTGAACTCACTGTAGCTGATGGCTCAGTAGTGACTGCTCCATATCAGCCATATTGGTATTCATTTACAGCAGTAGCTGATGGTTATCTGACAGCCACTTCTGATGGTACATCAGAGGATACTTATGTACGCATCTTCGATGATTGTGAAGGTGTGCAGATAGCCTATAATGATGATATTGGTTTTCCCAATTATGCGTCATTAGTTTCGTTCCCAATCGTCAATGGAACGACCTACTATATCCAATGGGATGATGTCTACAGTGTAGCAACATTTGATTGGACATTGACCTATATGGCTGATCTGCCAATGGCTGACCTTGATGTAACAGAAATGTACATTGAAGGCGATGCCGTCATGGCCGTGATCACCAATATTGGTGATATTGACGCAGCTGGCGTTTCCTGTCACTGGTGGGTCAATGGTGTAGATGTTGCGTATGAATATACCGATCTGCTTGCACCTACTGAGGCAGATACATTAGGTCTGTATGGATTTTCCTGGGCCAATCTTGGACCAGGTACCTTCAATGTGATGATAGATGTTGATTTCTGGGGCAGTGTCGATGAATTGTCTGAAGAAAACAACACGGATTCCATTACGGTTATCCTTGAAGATCCAGACTATATGCCTACCTATAATGTCTATCGTGATGATGCATTACTGGCAGGTGGTGTTGAGGCAGTCAACAGAGATTTCGATGGTGAATTCCTCGATGACACTGTGACTCCCGATGTTCTTTACACCTATTATATCACACAGATTATGGAAGACTTGAGCGAATCACTTGCATCAGAGTCTGTTTCTGCGACTCCTTTTGCTCCTGTATTCTATCCCTTCCCCTTTACAGAAGACTTTGAAGCTGTAATGGACAACATGCTCCCACTGGGATATATCGTTGAAGAAATTGGTGAACCAGATGGTAGCCAATGGGAAGTTGGAGATAGTGCCTATTTTGAAGGCAATTTGTACAATTACTGGAATGTTCCCGGTGGCACCCAGTTCGCAGGAATTGATGACGATGGTTGGGGTTCTGGCGTAAATGGAAATGAAATCCTGTGGACACCATGGGTAGATTTCGCTTCTGCCGTCAACCCTCAGATTCTATTCAATTATACTGTCCAGGGTGGTCTTGGTGGTGAATTCCTCGTCTTTGATGGCGATGATGTCATGGTTTATCCACTGGCTGACTCACCAAATGATTGGACAGGTGTTCTGTTTAATCTCGGTGACTATGTTGGAGACGTCGTCCGGTTTGGCTTCCATTATAATGATAATGGTGGCTGGGCATACGGTATGGGCGTTGACAATATCACTGTTGATGAAGCACCACCTCCAGGTGTTATTACTGGAACCATAACTGATACTGATGGTAATGCCCTTGGTTTTGCCGATGTTCATGCAATGGGTCTGTTTGCCGATGAAGGCACCATGGCCGATGCTGCAGGTGCTTATAGCATCACAGTTCCTGCCGGTGACTATACGGTAGAAGTCATGCGCGTGAATTATCATCCTGCCATGGAAATGGCAGTGGTGACAGAAGGTGGAACGACTACTCTGGACTTTGTTCTGGATATGTACTTACCAGCTCCTGAGAACCTCATGGCCTATCCAAGTATGGTTGATACAACCATTGGCCTTATGTGGGCACCTCCCGTTCCAATGGGTCAGGTTGCCTATGATGACGGATCCTTTGAAGGCTTTGTTGCTCCTGTGATTCCATCTACAGAGCACAACTACTTTGCCTCTCATTTCAAGGCTGCGATCACACCTGGATATGCGATCAATGAGATCTCTATCCTGACCACAGCTCTTGATACCGAGTCAGCATTGGAAAGCGTTTCAGTTGTAGGATCAGACGAAATGGGTGGTCCAGATCTAAGTAATGTACTTTGGACTACTGGTGGCGTGAATGCTGCCCTCTATCCAGATGCTGCCTGGGATTTCTATCCAGTTGGTGTTGCACCAGCAACTGCTGATTTCTGGGTCGTAATGAAATGGCCTGTAGGTAATGAGGCAGGTCCGTATGTTGGTCATGATGATGACACCTTTATCGGTAATTCAATCTGGGCCAATGCTGCTGATAGCTTAGGCGTACCACTTTGGATCATGGATCCAGGTACATTCGCCGTACGGGCATATCTGGCTGAACCTTCAACTGGTCGTTCCATGGTTCTCCACGGTTCAGAAACTGTGAACATCGAGAAACTTGGTGCTCCAATTGAACTTAGTGTGAAACAGGACGTGGTTTCAACTGTAAGTGTTGAAGCTCCAAACGTGACCACTGTTGGTCGAGAACTTCTCAACTACAATGTCTACAGATCCCTAGACCCAATGGTTTTTGGTGATGTCTATGCAAATGTTGCTGGTGAGATGTTTAACGATGATGACTTCGATTTCGATACCCCGTACTTCTATACTGTAAGTGCTGTGTACGATCTTGGTGAATCAGATTATTCAAATGTGGATGGCTTTACTTACTGGTCACCACTGTATCTGCACCACTATGAAGACTTCATGTATCCAGATGCAACTCCTCTCGAGGACATCGGTTGGGTAACAGATGATGGTGCCGGTAATGTGGCTCCAAACTTCAATATCGAACTGGAACAGTTGCATTTTGACTGGTCACCAACAGCTACTGATTTCTATCAGACTGTAACCTCACCTGTTGCTGATTTCACAGGTGCTACTGCTGCCAGAATCTCATTCTATCTCATGTTTGATGATTACAATGATGGTGACAACGGAACATTGGATTTCTCAGCTTCAATGTCAAATGATGGATTTGTGACCGAGACTGTACTCATAGCTCATAACGATTCTGTCTATGGTGATATTGAAGATTATATGATCTTCAATATCTCGGATATCGTTGCTGGAACAGATGGATGGCAACTGAGATTCACTGTTGAAGGTGCCACATCATTTACCATGGATCACCTGTGGATTGATGATATCATGGTTGAATCTGATGTTTATCCAGGACCAGGAGATTTCAGTCTTCTGTCACCTGCTAACGATGATAATGTTGTGATTACATCAGCAAACGTGACCACGGGATCCCTGCTCTTTGCCTGGGAATCTGCTGGTGATGATATGATGTATGGTGTTGAATTGACTGGTACGCTGGGAAGCATAATCATTCCTTTCGACACATCAGCAACGGAAGTTCTGATTCCTTATTCAGTCCTGAGTGCCGCGTTTGAATTTACCGGTACCACAGGTGTAACTGGAACATGGGATATTGTTGCTTATAGCGATATGTATGACGCCTGGTCTGTGAATGGCCCATTCAACCTCACTATAGGTACAACAGTAGGTACAGACGATACATTTATTCCAGATGTATTCGCTCTCTATCAGAACTATCCTAACCCATTCAACCCGGTTACTACCATAACCTACGATATTCCAGAAGCATCTGATGTGAGACTTGTTGTCTACAATCTTGTTGGACAGCCAGTCAGCGTACTTGTTAATGGTTACCAAAACCCAAGTCGCTACACCTTAGCATGGAATGGTTTATCGGATGCAGGCTTACCCGTTTCTTCAGGTATTTATGTATACCGCCTGGAAACTGATAGCTATGTTAAAACCATGAAGATGATGTATCTGAAGTAAAGATCATCTCTCCGAAATACTGCAAACAGCCCCTTCGCGGGGCTGTTTGTATTTTGGGGAGGTCTGAATCTGCAGGATACTCAGAAACTAATGTTTGACACGCACCTCACCCTCCTTCACCATGATTGATTCAAATCATATAGTTATAGACAAATAGCAAAAAGAGATTGGTTTGTTCTTGCCCATTAACTATTTTCGCTCCGTGAAATATTTCAGTACCATATTGGGAATGATGCTTCTGGTTACCACCAGTTTCGCTGATGCTACTATCAATGGCTTTAGTGGTTACTACGATGAAGCCCGTATCATCATCCAGTGGAACACCACTGTAGAACAGGGACTGGTCGGTTTTGAAGTACAACGCAGTACCGATGGTCATACCTTTTTTGAAATTGGTTTCCTCAATGCTCAGGGCCGGGGAAGTGGCTATACCTTTATTGATGACTCCATTATCGCCAAGGTTTCTGGACGGGAATATCAGTACCGTCTGAAAATCAGGGACATTGAAGGCAACTCCCAACTGAGTGAAGTGATTAGCGTTCAATCAACTTCTGAAGTAATCCCACGTACCTGGGGATCCCTAAAAGCTCTCTTTAAGTAAAAGCTATCTACATTTGGAATGATGACGATCCGCTGCGGCGGATTTTTTGTTTTGTAGGGTCAACCATGGTCGTACACCCACCGTATATATTCCAGCTTACAACGAACTTGACGAAAGGAACGAACCAGCATATTGCTATTCGTCATCTTCGTAGATTCGTTGAAGTAAACAACCCATGAGCCATGGGGCTCTACTTTTCAATTATGATAACCGGGGGTGGTCCAGGCTCGATGGATAAAACGAGGGAGCGCATCCCATCGACCTACTTAATGGCACTCCAGAATAGTGCGGGCAGGCTCTACAAGATACCGATACCCATTATACAGCGTATAGAGACCGTAGATGATTACGGAAAGGGCCGCCAACTGGGTCATGATATGCCGGAATTTGAGTTGCTTAAATAGACCGACAAAAAAGCCCAGACTAAAAAGGGCGGGAATGGTGCTTAATCCAAAGATGAACATCACCAGCGCACCATAAACCGGGCTGGCCGTGCTCGCCGCCGTGATGGCAAAAAAATACACAAACCCACAGGGCAGAAGACCATTAAGCATTCCCAGCAAGTAAAACCCCATGAGCGATTCGCTCTTCAAGAGGCTCTTAAAGGTGGTTTGATACCAGGCTGAGCTGGCAAACGAGGTTTCAAAAAGTTTGAGGACATGCAGTTTCCCCAGGAGTGAAAGACCAGCTACAACCATGGCTATTCCGGCCACAATCCATAGAATTCCATTGGCTGTGTTATTGAAGACAACCACACCGCCAAGAATTCCAAACACAGCACCCAGAACCGTATAGGTCGTGACTCTACCCAGGGAGTAAAGCAGATGAGAAATGGCTTGAGCCGTTTTGCTACGATCTTTTTCCAGACCAGCAGTTGAATAGGCGATGACGATGCCGCCACACATCCCGATGCAATGACCAAAAGATCCCATAAAGGCAATTGATATGACAGATATGATATTGACCGTTTCCATTATTGCTCCATGAGTTCCTTGCGGAATTCCAAGTTTGCCATGGTTTCGCCCTTCAACATGGCTTGCTGCATGGCAGAAAAAGCAATGAGCCCCTCGCCATGGACCCTGTAAGCTCCAAATCCGTATGACATGGGTGTTTGATCTGTGCGACTGTACCAGGCCAGCTTCCCATCAATCCACTCGCCAGAGGGCAAATCCTTTACCCAGATGATTGCCTCATCTTTAAAGGGTCTGGCACTCAACCAGGCTGCCATACAACCATGGTCATCAAAGAACCAGGTCTTGCCACCTGGAGCAACTACTTGTGAAGCAAAATTCAGATTGTGAATGAGCATGCCGCATTCACTGCACTGAAATTTACCCGATACCATCTTCACCGAATCTCGATTTGAATTTCCCTCATAGACCACTGTCAATTGCTGTGATTTACCCAGGAGTGAAAAGAGGGTTACGATAAGAACGATGAAGGTGAGAATACTCAGAATTGGTTTGATGTTTTTCACGGTCTACCCCCAGCTAAATCTGCGTAAAACAGGTGCTAATTATCAGTCGTATAATCCAACTCGGTGGAGAGGCGATAGCGCATGACACGCTGATGCCTGGTATCTGCAATATAGACGACGCCATTTCCATCCACTGCCACACTGCGAGGAGCATCCAGGATATCAGCTACTTCAACCTGATACGTGGTATCTACTGTAAAATATTCATACTCTGAACCAACCAGGAAGGAGTCGATGTAACTGGAATCAACTAGTACCCGATTCATGCCAATATTGAATGTGAATCTCCCAGAGGAATTGAACTGTTGAATCCGGTCATGACCCGTATCGGCGATATAGATATTGCCCAGAACATCGAGACTCACATCAGAGGCTTTGTCATAGCGTTCAATTTCCATGATATCATCTTCGCCATATTCAAAACCGGAACTTCCACCCACTTTATGGACGCTGAAGTTTTCTCCCCATTGCGTGTAAAACAGGGCACCATCCTTCCCGTGGGTCATGCCACGGGGATCATTCACAGTTCCATTGCCAGTTCCCGGTGAAACTGCACGGCCCGTGATGGTTCCCCCATAGATCAGAATCTCTTCCCCCTCCCCTGTCATGAGCAGCGCCACGGGAAAGTATTGAAGCTCAATAATTGCATTGGAATTCGCATCAGCTACAAAACACTGATCACCAAAACTGCTGACCCCGGTGATATGAACATTCTCAGGATCAATAAAATATCGCTGGACCTGAATGGCCTCAAGACTATCACCAGCATTCCAGAATGCCCGGGGGGCCAGCCAATAATCCAGATTGTCCGTGGACCAGCTAATGGAATCAATGGACCACTGCAGGGATTGAAGTGCCATAATAGAATCAAAGTTAGTTACCCAGAGTGAATTCCCCTGGGGAGATTCAAGTTTCACCCTGTCCGCTATGGATTCCACACCCACATTATTGAGATATTGATTCCAGACCATGAGCCGATTACTACTGTCTGCGATAAACAGGTTGAGTCGGCTATCCTGATCAATGGCCTGAGGTGAAAAACCGGTTCCCGTTTCATCAACAAGATTCGCGATAGCTCCGAAATGATTGCCAAAATCATCATCGATGACTTCTTCCCCGGAAGCACTGATGACATGAATTGAAGCCTGGGCATGATCTGCCACAAAAATATAGCCATCAGCCCCCACAATGATATCCCAGGGACTGGCAAATGAATATCCATTTGCTGCATCCCAATCTGGGCTGATCCGGATATACGATGTGTCTCCGGCTCCAAATACTGGATCAAATTCTGTGGTTTCCGTGGGGAGCTTAACCTTGATACCACAGGCTAAGAGGGATAAAACGAGGAGCAGTCCCCAGGTATATTTCAGCAAGCGCAAACTCATTAGAAGGACCATCCCAAACTGATATGCTCAGATCGTTTCAAATCAGACATATCTGCATATGAATAGCCAAAACTGAATCCCGACCACTCAATGCCCAACCCCACCGTCCAGGAATACACTTCATCGCCAAAATGATACCCGCTTCTCAAGAAGAGCATATCATGGAATCCATATTCAAAACCGAGTGAGATACTTTCTGCATTATCAACGGGGTGGTTAAGCTGGATGGAACTGGTAAACTCCTGATGGGGTGACTGGAGCCACTCGTGAGCCACACCAAGACGGAAAATGGTTGGGGGTGCAAAAGATTCATAATCTGCTTCAGTGGTATCCGAGTCAGCATAGCTTCCATCTGGACCAGCAGGTGATCCAAAATTCAGCAGGGATACTGCAAAGCGAAGGTCTTTGTAACCTGTTCGATAATAGGTTCCCAGATCCACCAGCATACTACGCATGGTTAGATCAGCCAGTTGTTCTTCGGCCAGTTTAGCGGTGAGGCCAAAAGAAAAGCGGTCAGTCATCCTTAAGGCATAGGTAAATCCCAGGAGCATATCACCATAATTGAAATATTCGCCGGTTCCGCCTGGTTTAAATTCAGTAGTAATCTCAGTTGGCGGAGCGTACAGGGCCAGAGCACTCAATCCCAGATGGTGAACTCGACCAAACTTCCAGACCCCGGCAAAACTGCTCAACTGAAAATCGGCTATCCACTGACTCTGATCTACTATAATGTTGATGCTCTCCTCCACCTGGGCTGCCCCGGCAGGGTTCCAGAAGAGACTGGAGGCATCGTTGGCAATGGCCGTATAAGCGCCAGCCATTCCATGAGCCCTGGCACCAATTCCGATCTTGAGAAATGAAAATGAAGAAGTTCCGGCTCGTTGACCACCCAGGCTGGGGAACAGATTCCCCTGAGCACCCACGAACTGGGTTGAGAATAAAAGGATGAATATGATGAGGAAACGTCGCATCAGAATCTCACACTCAGTCCCATTTCGACTGTGCGGGGGATGGAATAACGACCTGGATTATAATTGGGATCGGGGCTGTTGATGAAACCATAGGAATAAATCTCTCCAGGATCATAGCCCTTCCCTGTAAAAGGGTTAATACTCTGGGGACGTTTTACATTCAAAAGGTTTTCGATGGTACAGTAGGCCTTCCATTCCAGACCACTCACCATAAAATATTTATTCAGTTTGAGGTCAACTGTTGTAAAGGGATCGGCGGTTTCGGAATAGGGCGTATCACTTTTAGACTGACCCTCATAATAAAACTTACCATCTTCTTCCCGAATGGTGATGTTCTCCATCCCCGTATATCGACGTCCCGCCTGATACTCGATGCGGGCTGAAACCCCCCAGTCCCGGGGAAGTCTCAGACCAAACAGGTGGAGTTTATCCTCTGGGCCAACGTTGAAGTGCAGATTGGTAAAGAGACTGAAAGGTTGATCCCACCGCAAATAATTCTCACCCAGAGGTTTTTCATCAAGACGACCTGCTTCCACAAGGAGGTTATCCAGGGGCGTAGAGCTTTTGCCTGTAGTAAAACTGTAACTCAAATTGGCATCAGCTGAGAAAAATTTTGCAAAGCGTCGCTTGAATTTCATTTCTATGCCTCGAGAGCGGGCATAATCCATATTGATATAGATGAGATAGGAGAGATGCCCGTAGCGAGGATTAAAAAGGGTCACACGCTGACTGGTTTCGTAGTCAAACATATCCTTGTAAAATGCCTTGATCTCTAATACCTGGTTGGCATCAAATTTATGCTTAATACCAATTTCATAGGCTACAGTCGTCTTGGGAGACAGGTTTGGATTGCCAAAAAGTTGGTAAGTTGCCTCGGCTGATGAGCGCAATTTTGCATAGACATAATTGAATGTGGGCAATTGTGAGAAATGACCATAGTTGAAATACAGGACATCGGAGTCAGTAACAGGATGAGAAATTCCCAGACGCGGACTTAAATGTCCTTTGGCCCTGCTACCGTTAAACACAAAAGTTTCAGCATAGAATTTGGCCCGAGCAGCATCGGTAATAGTCAGCACAGAGCTATCGGCCACGGCGTCTTCCAGATATTGCCCGGGAAACCAGTAGTCATAGCGAATACCCAGATTGGCGATCATTCCATCAAAGGTAATGCGATCCTGGATGTAAAATGATCCATAGTCCGTGGTAATATTGAAATAATCATAGT
>JADHUM010000078.1 GCA_016784545.1 Candidatus Neomarinimicrobiota bacterium | reverse complement strand
CCCATTCCACAAAACCCATCAATCCCGCGATGGCAACAATGATTGCAGCGCCTAACACGCCGCCTGTTGTTCCTAACGATGATATCCCACCTGAGAAACCCTTGGGAACCCGTTTCCAGGTCAGAATGTTCAGGGGCAGGGATTTACTAAAGCTGCCGATCTCTGTTTCCCATGTATCTGCAGTGGCACTTGCCAGAGAGGCCAAAAAGGCCCAGTAGAGCCAATCAATTGAGAAACCGCTAAGATACCATGCAATTGTGAATATCAGCGGTATACCGCCATTCGCGTAGACCTGTACGATATCGCGCTGAGAACCCTTGGAAGCGATGATATCCTTTCTGGATTGTCGATCTGCAATTTTTGAAAGTATGCTGGATAATACAAAAAAACCGATGAGGGGGAGCATGGTATGCCAACTGCCCATACCGAACATAAATAAACCAATTAGAAAGGCACCAAAACCACCACTGACACTTAATGCCTTGAGTTTGAAAGCGCTATAGCCAAGTATCATGGAAACGGCAAACCAGCCACCCATATAGGGAAGGGTGCCTGTGGCCATGGAAGAAAGATATAAATCCATACCCAGGGCGGCAGTCAGTGTGAGGGTCAGATTGTCACTCCCACGCTTGGAGACCGCTTCACCCACGGTGGCTACGGCAGCTGTAAAGACAGCCATACTTATCAAATGATCAAGGGGTAGGGGTGGATTGTTGATGATGTTTGAATATACAGGGTAAGCTCCAATCACAACAATGAGAGTCACGCAAAAGAAAGCAACACTGCCTGCCCAGCTTTTTTTATCGTACCATAGAATAAATTTTCGTTTTGATTTTACCCGTTCACCAACCACGGTTGCAGCTGTATCGGAAAACGCCAGAATAAGCATGGCCACGACAAAGAGAACGATATTTCTCTCCCAGAACATGATGACCAGCAGCGTAAATGCAATTGGAAAATAGACGGTCCCGAATGACACACGCTCTGTTGTGTGCATGCCTTTAAAGCTATCTTTTTTTAGAGCGACATAGTTGAGAATGGTAAATATTACCCCCAGCAAAATAACAGGTGCACTGGCTTGTAGAAAAAATGGCGCCAGAGAGACGAGAATTCCAACCATGACATGGACAAATTTCCTGGAGAGCTCAGGCGATAGTTTTAGAACTTTTCTGGCGACTTCTGCAAGTCCGATAAAGAACATTATAATAGCGAAGAATACTGTAAAGGCTAACCATTCACTGGAAAATTCATAAAATGTTGGCAGAATACGTCCCTTTCTCAATTAGATTTATGGCTGATAGCCTCACTGTAAGTCCTGGATAAGCGTTAATAGCACCAGAAAGCATGATGACAAGATAAGATTTGACAGCACAATGTCACATGAATACATCACTGCTTATTGTGCGTACCAGCACAAATATATCCTCGTGGATATTATTATTCAGGTGAGGATTTCGCCTTCTCTTTATGTGCTGCAAAAATGGCTAGAATTGAGGTTGATCAACTCTTTTAATATTGAGATTTAAAATATCATCAATAATAAAAATTTCTATAAATGCCATGAATAAAATATATATAGAAAGACTAATAGTATTGTAAATACAAGATATAGAGCGTTTGGATAGAATAAAAATATTAACTCGGGGTACTTAATGACCCCCTTGAAAAGCAGTATGTAAATAAAGTCAATTAACTATGCATAAAATGGTATCCATCGAAAAGACTTGAAGCTATATTTCAGCGAATATATTTAATCAAAGGAGAAATGTATGAAGTCTAAGTTACTTTTAATTTCCGCTATTGTCATTCTAATGGCTTTCAGCGTATCAGCTCAAGAATCCTGGGGTACCGGATGGAGCACAGATTTTGAGGTTTCAGTCCATGACGGATCACCGTATGGCGTTGATGGTGTCCTCGTTTCAGATGAGATTTCATCTGGATGGGATATCGATGCCGATGGAAATCTGGAATTTTTGGTTTTAACCGATAATTCAAATCCAAACGGTGGTGGACCAGAATATCCTACTGGTATTTCCCTATGGCTGTACGAAGCCAATGCCTCTGGTGGCTATGATCTTGCATGGTCATATTGGGATACCACCTTGTATACAGGTGGAGCAAGCTTTCCAACTCATACTGTTGGCGATTTAGATGGTGATGGGAATGCAGAAATCCTGGTAGGTATTCCTTATGGATCTGGTAACCCTCCTGATGGCAGTAATCCTGCTCGTTTTCTAGTGTTTGAAGGTCCAGTAC
Source organism: Candidatus Neomarinimicrobiota bacterium (assembly GCA_016784545.1). NCBI lineage: Bacteria > Pseudomonadati > Fidelibacterota > Fidelibacterota bacterium. The sequence continues at coordinate 11,342 of JADHUM010000078.1, read as the reverse complement.
TTCCAAGTACTCCAACTGCTACGTGGAACTTTGGCGTGTCCGTTGGTTCAAATACCAGACCCTCAGGTATGTCCGTTGGCGATTTTGATGGCGATTCAGAACAAGAAGTTGCCATGGGATTTAGAAGCTTCAGTGATGCAGCTGTTAATGATGCCATGATGATCTTTTCATTAAATGGTGCCTATCTGGGAGGATTTACGCAGTGGACTGAGGAATTACTGGACACCCTGAGTGATGTAAATAGTATTTATGCTGTTGCTACATCCGATTTAGACGGTGATGGAATTGAGGAAGCATTTTTCTCATCCTTCAGTAGGGACAAGGCTTATATCTTCGAAGGTAACGGAACTCCAGATACCTACAACATGAACACTGTTGTTGGTGATCCCTACTGGCTGGGTGGTTTACACTCTGCCTATGCCTGGGATGCTGACGGTGATGGTTCCACTGAAATGTTTGTTGGTAATGGTCAGCAGAAGTTCGTTATCATTGATGGCGTAACAGATGCCATGACTTTTGACAGCAGTTATGTTCATCAAATCGATGGTCCAGGAACCGGTTTTCGTGGAATGGCCGTTGGTGATTTCGATGGAGATAACAAAGTTGACGTATTTAGTGGTGATAACTACCTCACCAGTGTAACTCGTTGGGAATGGGATGGGGTTAACGCTCTGACTGATTCTGCATCTTGGGTCAAATCAGAAGTATATCAACAGGATACTTCAGGTGCTGCTCGTACCTATTACGTATCCTTTGGTGGTTCAGCTTCAAACGGTGGAACCAGCTCTGATCTGAATGGCGATGGTTTTCCTGATCTTTGTGTTGCTTACGAAGATGGTGATTCAACGGCCACTTCCTATGTAGTAATATTGTCCAATAATGGCACAACTGCCATCGCAGGCGGTTTTGGTAGCCAAATGCTCAATAGCTACAAGCTATCTCAGAACTTTCCAAATCCTTTCAATCCAACAACCAGTATCCAGTATGATATGAGTATTGCAGGTGATGTAACACTCGATATTTATGATCTTCAAGGAAGATTAGTAAATACTATTGTCTCTGGGCACCGGGAAAGTGGTAGCTATACTGCTACATGGAATGGTTTAAGTGCTTCAGGAACTCCTGCTGCTAGTGGTATATATGTATATACACTAAAAACAAACGGAGTCTCAATTTCCAAGCAGATGACTTTTCTTAAATAGCGTTCTAGCTTAATAAAAGCCCCCGTATTCTAACGAAAACGGGGGCTTTTGATTTATTTCAATACATCAATAATTTTTCTTTCAGTGAGACAATACTATGAAGTTAAAAAGCTTACTAATAGCCCTGTTATGCACATCTTTTTTAATGGCGGGTACCACCGGCAAGATTAAGGGAACCATCACTGATGAAGAGGGTGCGCCATTAATCGGTGCCAATGTTGTTATTGAGAATTCAATGATGGGAGCTTCATCTGATGAGAATGGGGATTATTATATCCTGAATGTTCCCCCGGGTGAATACACACTCAGGGTTATGATGATAGGATATAGCACCTTAGCCATCTCAAAAGTGTTAATCATTACTGACCTCACAACTGACCTCAATGCAAAATTAACCATGCAAATTTTAGAGTCAGACGAAGAAGTAACTGTCATCGCTACTCGTTCCATGATTCAGAAAGATGCCACGGCCAGCGCTGCCGTCATCGGCGCAGATGTTATCAAAGATTCACCTATTGAATCGTTTCAAGCCATCATCCAAACTAAAACAGGCGTAACCGTAGACGCTGGTGGTGCACTGCACTTTAGAGGCGGTAGAGCAAGTGAGGTAGCCTATCTCATCGATGGTATCCCGAATATCAATCCCTTCCATCAGGGCTTGGGAGTGGATATCGCCACCAATGCCATTCAAGAATTATCAGTTATCACAGGTTCATTTGCAGCAGAATATGGACAGGCAATGTCAGGTGTTGTGAACATCGTGACAAAAGACCCCAGCCACGACTATACAGGATCCCTGTCGCTTATGGGTGGTGATATGCTGTCAAACTACAATATTGATGATAATGAAAAGATCAGGGAAGAGGTCAAACCCTACAACCTGAGCAATCTAAGAGAGATAGAAGCTTCCCTCTCTGGTCCAATTCCAATAATTAATGATTTAAAATTTTTTACATCCCTCAGGCATTTTAATCGCGAGGGAACGCTCTTTGGTCTCACCAAGTATAATTCCCTTGAAGAGCGTCGTATAGCTATGGAACGTGGTGACTCACTGGGACTGTTACAGTCGGAAGATGAACAGCAGGTCTTCTCACTCAATCCCGACACGAAAATTAATGCTCAGGGAAAGGTGATTTATTATTTGAATCGATCTATGAAACTGCAATACACAGCCCTCTATGAAAACGATAAGTGGAAAAGTTATTCTCACTCCCGCAGATTCATTGAAGATGGTCACTATCAGAATGAGAAAAATGCCCTCAATCATATTTTAAAATTGAATCACCAATTGAGTCAAAATACCTTCTACTCCATTGGTCTATCCAATACTACAAACGAATACAAATACTTTGCCTACGATGATATCAATGATCTTCGATATGTTTCTGCCGATTTTTATCGTCAAGATGATAATTATGAATTTTATACCGGTGGCACGAACAACTCCAGATATGATCGAGTCACCATTACCAACCTCATACAGGGACAGTTAACTACCCAGCTTGGCTCACAACATGAAGTCAAGATGGGTTTCGATGTTAAACGCCATGATTTTAAGCTTGAACAAAAATCCATCGAAGTTGATTTGAGGGATGAGCCATGGTATGATGTTAATAACAACGGATCATACGATGAAGATGAACCTTTTAATGACATCAATGGGAATGGTATCTGGAACAATGCTACTGACATCAATGGAGACGATATTCCAGGTAATGCAATCCTTCCAGAAGAAGATCTTTATGCCAATGAATTTCATAACCAACCCACTGAGTTTTCAGTATTTCTCCAGGATAAAATAGAACTTGAAGATCTGGCTTTGAATGTTGGGGTCCGATATGACTACTACAATACGGATGGAAAAGTAGCCTTAGACTGGAGTGATCCAAAACCAGATCAGGTTAAGGATGCCACTATAAAGACTCAGTTTAGTCCAAGATTTTCTTTGGCTTTTCCCATTACTGCAGAAGGAAAATTGTTCTTTTCATACGGTCATTTTTTCCAGATGCCTGCCTACAACTATCTGTTTCAAAATGCAGAGTTTAAAGTGTTAAAAGGTGTCATAAAAACTGACATTGGTAATGCAGATTTAAAACCTCAAAAAACGATAAGTTATGAGGTTGGTTTTGAACAGGCATTGACCACGCATTCAGCTATATACTTAAAACTATTCTACCGAGATATGAGAAATTTACTCGGGCAAAAGGTTTATGTATTGCCAGGTGGGTCAGATTCCTATGCCCTGTTTATTAATCGGGATTGGGGGAATGTAAAGGGAATCACTGCTTCATTTGACCAACGATTCTCAAATGCTATCTCAGGAGCAATTGATTACACCTATATGGTCGCAGCTGGAAATGCATCTGATCCAACACAGGGTAGAAGTGACTACCGGTATACTTCTGAACCCCTGAGGCAAGTCGTGCCGCTTGACTGGGATCAAACCCATGCTTTCAGGTTTGTCATGAACATCGGGGAGCCAGGCGATTGGAGAATCAGTTCAATTGGTAAAATTGAGACCGGATACCCTTATACACCATCTGATGTAAACGCAACAGTCCAGGTTGCCGAGGAAAATTCAGCTCGCAAACCCACTCAGATGAATCTGGATATTAATGCATATAAGAACTTGGACATAAGTGGCCTGAACATTCAGCTATTTGTAAAAGTCTACAATGTGTTTGACTATGAGAATCAAAATTATGTGTGGGATAGTTCTGGTAGCGCAGATTACTCGCTGGGCCGCTATGGGGACGAAGCAACCCCCCAATGGATAAATCGACCAAATTGGTATTCCACACCAAGACGCGTATATATGGGTCTCAAGTACGAATTCTAGGAAAGCAGATTATGCAAACAATTAAAAATAGTAAATGGTTAAAATTGAGTATTGTGCTATTAATCTGCACAAATGTTTTGCTTGCACAGGCAGTGGAAAGACCTGCCGGTCCAATGAAATATTGGTCCAAACAGGAATTTGAGCAATACATCCAGCAGATAGAGGGAAGACAGCTAGCTAAACCCGGTGCCCATGCAGACAGAAAGTTCGGCATGCACGGTGGCAATGCCATCAGAACCTTGTTTTATAACTATGGTTCCGTAGGTAGACCCAATACAGAACCCTCACTGGAATGGCCATCCTATTCAGGTCATGGATATGCCTACGAGTTTGGTGCCGTTGTCGGTGCTGAAGTAATAGATATCGATGGTGATACTATCGTGTTCTTTTCAGATGGTATGCTTGACGGTGGCGAAACCAGCCCAGGTACTGAAGTCAGGGGATGGGAGCCACTTCCCGGATATGCCAACGATGCCGGAGAAGATATTGCAGTCTCAAATAAATCTGAGACCTGGGGTGATCTATTCCCAGCAGATGAAGATGGCTTTTTGACCTGGCCAGGACAGTATGGCAACGATGTCATTGTATCTGATTTTGAAAGCTATTACAAGATGGATGACAGGTTCAACGATGAATACGAGTATTACCCAGTTCCTTCCGATTCTTCCATTCGCGGATTGGGAATTGAAGTCACTGCACGTGGTTACCAGTACGCCGCAACAGTGGCTGAGGACATAATCTTTTTTCAATATGAAGTGAAGAATATCTCCGAGAAGGTTCTCGATAAAGTAGTGGTGGGAATGATAGGTGATCCACACATTGGCGGTGGTGGTGATTTCGCTGATGATTATGCGGGATTCATCGATAATTCCGGTTATGATAGTTACTCAGAGCAACAGGTTGAAGTTGGGGGAATGGTATATGCCTGGGATAAGGAAGGTTCTGGAAATGATTATGGTATCCCCTGGGAAGACTTAGGCTTCCTGGGTTTTAAATTTTTAGAGAGTCCCGGTATTGACGATGATGGTATTGACAACGATGGAGACGATCCTGGTGACGGTAGCATGATTGATGAAAGCCAGTCTGATGGTATTGATAATGATGGTGACTGGAATGCCACAGATGCCGAGGCCGCAGCAGATCTCGCCGAAGCAGAAAATTACTGGGATGCAAAAATGTGGAACGGTATTGATGATGACAATGATGGTCGCATTGATGACTGGGGTGATCTGGATGCCAAATCTGATGATCTGAACGGCAATGGCGTTCCTGATCCCGGTGAACCAGATTTTGACGAGACAGACGGCGATGAAACAGATATGCTTGGTTTGACGAGTTTTTGGGCACCCATCTATGGTCAGGAAGAAGCCCAACAGGATGAAAGAATGTGGGAAAGAATGGCTCCTGGCACATTCGCCACAGGTGATGATATTGCTCAAGAGGCAGATAATATTTTCATCTTTGGCTCAGGATATTTTTCTTTGGACATTGGTGAAACTAAAAAGTTCTCTGTAGCATTGATTATGGGTAAGGGAAAACCGGACCTCATTGGAAACGCACAGGTAGCTGACTGGATCTACAAGCTTAACTTTAAATTTACCCAGCCGCCAGATAAACCAAATGTCGTCGCCGTACCCGGTAATAATAAAGTCACCCTCATCTGGGATGGGCTATCTGAATCTTCGGTTGATGCTGTAAATGGCCTGGATTTTGAGGGTTATAAGGTATACCGCAGCCTTGTTAAAGGCGAATGGGGTGAAGAAATTACAAATAATCAAGGCATTGGTGTAGGTTACGTTCCCATAGCCCAATATGATTATGATAACGGTTTTGAAGGTCCCCATTCGGTTCCTTCTGCAGAAGGGTATCACTATGATATGGGTAATAATACTGGATTGTACAGATCATTTGTAGACTCCAACCTGGTCAATGGCTTGACCTATTATTACGCCGTGACGGCCTATGATCATGGGAGTATTAGTGGAAATTTAGCACCTCTGGAATGTTCCAGGTCATTTGGTGAACCAAATGTTGTGGAAGTAATACCAAATGGTCCAGTAGCAGGGTATGACGCAGCAACAGCCATTGTGACGCACGTTGAGGGTCTCGCTGGTTCTACTTTTGAAGTATCACTGCTGGACTATATGAGTCTGGATTCAAGTGTGGCATATGAGGTTATTTTTTCACCGGCTGGAAACAGTATAAAAATTGATGCGGAGAAAATTGACTCAAATAATGATACCACTGTTATCTGGGAAGCCCTTTCCATGAATACTTTGGACAAAGGTTGGAATCAAATATTACCACTGGGTCCCTATGAAGTATCCATACTTGATTTGACCCTAACCAAGCTAGATTCTTTGGCCTGGGTTGATGCCACTGGTGCCGCAACTGCTGGGCCATTTGACTATTCCTATGCCCTTAGTGCCTTTGGTGGAACTGCCTACCCTCGTGATATGGTCATAGAATTTTACGATAACTATGCCGATACATCTATTATTTTTGGACCTCAACCCGTTCGATTTAAGATTACAAACGTGGATGATGATGTACAACTTGATGTTCTTTTCGAAGATAATGATGGTGATAATGAAGTAAGTATGGGGGATAAGATCACACCTATCTTTTATTCTAATGGTGCTCCGACACCCACCTGGGCTGTGACTGTCGATACCCTGTTTACTACACCACCAGCAGGGTCAAAATTAAGAATATTCACATCAAAAAAATTCTGCACACTGGGATCCATAGATCGCTACAGAATTGAGTTTGCCAATCCCAAGGTTAATAACAGCAAGCTTGAAGATGAGATGGATAGAATTAGTGTGGTGCCAAATCCATATGTTGCTGCCTCAAGCTTTGAAGTAGCTCCACCGGCTGTGTTTTCCATGGGACGAGGTGAGAGAAGGGTTGATTTTATTCATCTTCCTCAACTATGTACCATAAACATATATACCATCGCTGGTGATCACGTCAAGGAGATTGAGCATAGCGGCTCCCTGTTCGACGGTACAGAATCGTGGAATTTATTAAACACTGAGGATCAAGACATCGCCGCTGGGTATTATATATACCATGTGGAAACTCCAGATGGCTATGAACATATTGGAAGACTGGCGGTGATAAAATGAGAGTTACCAAATGTATAAGTTTGATACTGGTAGTCTTCGCTTTTTCCATGGCAAATGCTGAAACTATAACAAAAGCCGGGACCACATCAGGTCAATTCTTCAAAATTGGAATGAGTGCACGTGGTGCAGGTATGGGAGACGCCGCAACATCCATAGTCTCGGATGGTTCTGCCATATTCTGGAATCCAGCAGGTTTGGCATACGTCGGTTCAGGCGAAGTATCCATAAGCCATTTGAATTGGATAGCCGGGATAAAAAGCAGCAGTATGACCCTGGCATATCCTGTGCCTAACGTTGGAACACTCGGCCTCTATGTTGTTTCGCTATCCATTCCCCAGGATGAAGTTACCACTGTTTCACAGCCAGAGGGAACAGGAGAGTATTTTGATGGAGGCGATTTCTCCATTGGAGTAGCATTTGCAAAGAAAGTGACAGATAGGTTTTCATTCGGTGTAACTTCAAAATTCTTGCAGGAACGGATATGGACCATGTCAGCCTCATCCATGGCTGTTGATGTAGGTTCTATCTATCACTCCAGTTGGCGAAATTTTAGAATTGGATTCGTCCTTCGGAATTACGGAACATCAATGAAATTTTCTGGCCGCGCAAATCTGGTCACCACTGATCCAGACCCAGTTATTGAGGGTAACAATGAGTTCATTCGTGCTGAACTTGAACTGGACGAATGGGATATTCCCATGCAATTGACCACAAGCTTTGCTGTGGATCTCTATTCCAGTGATTTGCTAAAATCAGTCCTCGCCGTTGATATGGTTCATCCCAATGATAATGTGGAATTTTTCAATATTGGTGCAGAGTTTACCTTCATAGATATGATATTCCTAAGGGGTGGTATCAGGCATCTGGGTCAGGAAAATCCAGTAGGAACCAGCGCATTTGGCGGTGGTATCAGGGTTCCATTTGGTGGAAAACAGCTGAGTCTGGACTATTCGCTCACAGATTTCGGCCCCTTCAAGAATGTTAATCATTTATCAGTATCTTATGGATTTTAGAACCCCATCTCCGTAAAGTGAGAATATTTGGAAAAAGAGGCTGCTATCGGGTAGCCTCTTTTTGTATACTCTCAGTATGAGTTACTATATTGTATGGTTCCAAAAACCCAGACAACGTGGATAGAATCAAAATACTAGCCGTTGAATGTGATTACTTTATTAGCCAAGATGGCCGTGGGAAGGAAAATTAATAGTATGCTAAAGATGATCTTAATAGGACTGCAAACCCTGTTCCTAAGCAATGCAATAGCGCTTCCGGTGGATTCACAAGTCACGCTCAGGGAAGCCGCAAAGTCCTGGGTATCCTTGAATGGCCAACCCCTGTACTATACATCAAATAATTCCCAGTATATGATTGATGATCAATCTATTAGAAAAATGCCAGCATATAGATCTGAAGCCAAAATAAGTCTTTCTCCCACAGGAGATTTTCGTCTGATCTCAATGCTGCAAGATCTGGGAGACATTAAGAACGGGAAACGATATTCTGATTATTTCATCCTCGATGGTCAAAGTGATCTGCAGTATTCTGTGAACATCGGTACCGAATCAGATCTTAAACCGCCTGTGGCGGCAATCTCCGATAAAGGTGTGCTGGCTCTGGTCGATCCTGTGAAGGCTTTGATTTATTTCTATGAATCTGGTAATCTCATAGCTGAAGGCCAGCTATATGAGGATGAGGGTGATATGAGCATGGAGCGCAATGTCCTCATGCAATGGGTTGGAGACAAATGCTATATACTCCTTGAACGCCCTGGTTTTAATGGCGGTCCTGCAGGAAAGTCTCTTTTCATTAGCATTGATTCTGGCGGACGCGGTCAAAAAACATCCTATCTACCTTTCAGCTATCTCCAGGATTTTGTATTTCAGAATCAGCGCTTTTTTGTTAGTGGGTATAACTACTCCGCAACGGAGACTGAGATGCAGCCCTTCATAGTTGAGCTATCAACCGGGGGTGAAGTACTGTGGAGTAACAAAAATTTTGGACATGAACTCTATTTATCTCCCGATGGTTCCTTTCTGGCAGCCGTAAGTAGTCATGAGTTCATCCAGTTATTTGAATTAGGACCCAAACGCGTCCAAAAGATTCTTTTTGATCATGAAAACAAAGTCTGCCTGGGAGTCTCAGTCAACAACCGGGGTGAAGTAGCTGTTATCCGAGTTGCCGCTGATTTCTTTGCCAAACGAAATACCCATTTCTCTCAAATCTTTTTTCCCCAGTCGAACCGCACCGTTGATATAGAAATTGATCCACGCTCACCCCGTTTGTTCAAGATTGATACTGATGGAGATCGCTTTTTTATCGGTACCAACTATGAGTGGCTAGAGATCAGCCAGTAATGCGTCAATACCTTATCTTCCTGTGGCTACCATTGGGATTGGCGGCGCAGATAAATAATTTTTCCTGGCCCATGGCACCCATGAATCAACAACATCGTATCTCTGCTACTTTTGATGAATGTCGTGAAAACAGGGATCATTTTCACAATGGTACGGATATGCCACTGGCTCCCGGACAGAATGCACTCAGTATCATGGCTGGCACTGTCACTGGAATCGGTTCAGATTGGATCAGAGTTGAAGATTTTGCCTATGTCCATGTGCTTCCATTGGCTACTCTCCATGTGGGCAATACAGTCGCCCAGGGAGCGGTAGTGGGTCATACCGATAGTTATGCTCATATCCACCTGAATTATGGAGGAGGAGCCAGTGGTCATCCTACAGGGAATCCACTTTTGCCTGGAAAAATCACGCCTTTCGTGGATCCTTACCACCCCCGCTCTCCGATTATTCAATTCGTCATGGATGAGAGCTCCAGCGCTTTCTCAAACAATACCCTCAGTGGTCGTGTGGATATCATTGCCCAGGCGGCAGATACAACCGATCTCCAATCCAGCATTGATATGAACAATGGCATCTATACCATTGGCTGGGCACTGTATTCAGCTGACACCTCTGAGATATTGAGAGGACCTCATTTCTGGTTTGAGGCTGATCAATTGTACTCCAATTCAAATATTAATCGGGTTTATGCTCCTGGATCCTCCACCAGTATTTATCGCTACATCGTGACCAATCGCGTCACTTCAAATGACTATCTCGATTGTGACCTTTACGAACCGGGTCCATATGTTATTTCGGTGATGAGTTCCGATACGCGAGACAACTGGGATACCACCTATGTTAACGTTCTACTTAGTGATGTTGATCTTCTGCCACCAGGGCGACCTGATTTCAGATACATTGGCCCAGATGCCAGTGGTAATCTTCACTTCGAATGGGAAGCACCCAGTGATGCAGATCTAGCCGGATATATCCTTGAATTCTCATATGATGGTGTTAACTGGAGCTCCAATCATGGTCCATCTATTCTCACTGCTGATATGACCAGCTTTGAAGTGGTCGGGTTCCCCCAAGACACCTATTTGCAGTTCCGAATGAAGGCAGTGGATACTGCAGCTATACCAAACCAGAGTGAATATTCAGATACCTATGGTGTTCGTCTTAACAGCGATGCTTCACCCATCCTGGTGGTTGATGGATTTGATCGCACAAATGGATCCTGGACCAGTCGCCAGCACAATTTTGCCACGTATTATTCTGAAGCCATTGTGAATAGTGGTTCTTCTGCAGGCATCACAACGGTAAGCAATGAGTGGGTGACTGCTACCCAGGATATTCACGATTATTCCGTTGTCTTCTGGTTTATGGGTGATGATAGCAGAACGGATGAAACTTTCAGCACCTCAGAACAAAATGTAGTCACTGCCTATTTAAATGGCGGGGGGTATTTGTTCGCATCAGGGGCAGAAATTGGATTTGATTTAAGTGCAGGCTCAACTGCTGATGCAGATTTTCTGAGCCAGATTTTACATGTGACTTATGCTGGGGATGATGGCAATCATGCAACTATTAATGGAGTTGGACCTTTTTTCTCAGGATTTGGCTTTAATTATGGTACATCTCCATATATTGAAGACTGGCCTGATCATTTTAGCCCTGCTTCAGGTGGCGAAATAACACTCCAATATGGGAATGGTCTGAATGCAGCCATTGGGTATAGGGACAATGCTTCAGGTACTTTCATATTGGGCTTGGCCTTTGAAACCATCGACACCGAATCTCACAGATCCGAGCTGGTGGGAAGGATACTAGG
>JADHUM010000077.1 GCA_016784545.1 Candidatus Neomarinimicrobiota bacterium | reverse complement strand
CCAAGTCTATTACAGAGATGAATATCTCAGGTAATTATAATGACCTGCTTATGAATCTCATTGAGGTTGGAAATGATCCCTGGATCCATTCCTCCTTTAGAACGCCTACGATGGTATTTGATAAGGTGAGTTTCTCAGGATCGTAAAAACACGAAACCGCTAATTTCGCGAATAGCGCGAATGGTTTGAATCACTGATTTTACTGATCATAAATGCGCCCTGTTTTCCAGACTATTGGAGGACAGGGCGTTTTTTAACACAGACGTGGAGGGGTCATCTGCTAATTCATAGTTAGTAGAGTAAAGATCATCGATGTGCATCAAGTTGTGTATCCCTGAGGTGTCACAATAAACTCGTCACTCTGCCTGCCAAGCCAAAATGGTGATTGAAGTGCAATCCAGCTCTGTCTCCCTGAGGCTCTCGAAGGGTAAAGACAGAGCGTCCCCTACTTTCCTTTATCGCGATAAGCCACTGACAATTTTATTAGCGCGGCAATATCACCCTGAATAAATGCCAGTTTCTTTGCCTTGCTCCAGCCCTTAAGCTGTTTTTCAAGAACAATAGCATCCTGAATATCCATTTCTTCAGAACTCCAAAGTAGTGTCAGGGGTCGCCGTGAATGTGTATAGCCTGGGAAAAGACCTTCGTGGTGCTGGTATAATCTTTCATCTAGATCACTTGTAACACCTGTGTAAAGTGTCTCGTCAGAACACAGCAAGACGTAAACAGAGCCTGTTTTCATAATTATTCCATGTTTTGATGTGGGTTATCCTAAGATATCTGAGATATGGTGACCAAGCAACACCAGTCGACAGAGGGAGTATTCAGTCAGCTAAATCCAAACCATCTCCTTCTAGAGGACATCGACAAACTCAGCCACCACCTCAGGATGACGGTTTTAAATTTGAGTGCTAAATTGACCAAAATCTTTTACAAATTTTCTTTTGACTATGGCTGAATAAACATTAGTATAGTGCGTACGTACATACGCACACTATTATATTATGACTAAAGTAGCCAAAACCATCAAAATCGACACCACCCATGAGGAATGGCTCAAGTCCAAAAATTTGAATTTCTCAGATTGGGTGAGAACAAAGTTAGATCAAGAGATACGTGAGGCGCAGCAGAGCCTCAGTGGGAAGTCCTTTAAAGCTGTCATTTTGGCAGCGGGGGAGGACAAGAGCCTTTTTCCACTTACTGAAGAGATTCCCAAAACCTTACTGGACATCAAGGGCAAAACCATCCTGGAACGTCAAATCCAACTGTTAAGAAGTGTTGGCATCCACGATATCGCTGTTGTCCGTGGTTACAAAAAACACAAGATTAATTATCCTGACCTGGTATACATTGATAACGATTCGTATGAAAACTCAGGCAGTCTGGTCTCCCTCCTTTTAGCCAAAGATTATCTGGACACTTCAACAATTGTCTTATACGGTGACATTCTATTTGAATCAGAGATATTAGCCCGATTGGTAGAATCAAAAGAGGATACTACCCTGGTGGTGGATAGAGGGTGGAAAAAACGTTACCAGGATAGCAAGGAAGGTCATGCTCTGAAACCTGAGCTAACCACGCTTGCAGAAGGGGATGAGACCACTAAGGTTGTAGGTATTGGGATGGCAGATTCCAATTTGTCATCTGAATTTATTGGTCTGGCAAAATTGTCCCTCAGCAGCCTTAAAATCTTAGACAGTGTTTACAAAAATATCTACCTCAAAAATCCTGAGCAAAAATTTCATAATTCCAGTTCCCTAAGCAAGGCATCAATTCTTGACTTTGTTCAAGAATTAATAGAGCGGAATGAAAATATCAATGCTCTGGAGATATGGCGCTCATGGATTGATGTTGATACTTTTGAAGATTATAGAAATTCCTGGAAACTTATTGAAGAACTTGACAAAGGGTGAGACATGAAAATCGTTTATTCATACTACGTACTAGACATTGTGCATAAGGGTCATCTGCACATGATGAAAAATTCAAAAGCTATGGCCGGTGAAGATGGAAAATTAATTGTTGGAATCCTCACTGATGAAGCGGTTATGGAAAAAAAGCCAAGACCCATATTATCATTTGAAGAAAGAATGGACCTGGCCAGCTCTATTAAGTATGTCGATGGGGTCGTAGCCCAGTCAAGCTATTCCCCCCTGGATAATGTAAAGGCTATCCGGCCTGATATTTTGATGGAAAGTAGTAGTCATGATGAAGCCGACATTAATAAATGTAGAGACTACATGGAGAGTATCGGGGGTAGAGTAATTGTTATCCCGTATTATCCCGCTCAGTCATCAACCAACATAAAAAAAACAATTAACAACAAGTAAAGAGAGACTCCAAATTATGAAAAAAACAATAATACTTATATCGATTCTTGCTCTGGTTAGCGGTTTCATGTTTACAGGATGTAGTGGATCGAAAGAGGATAGCTCAAATGTCTTGAGAATGGTGTTTGTACCAGCCAGTGAAAAAGGTGATGAGAATGACTTCTCCTCCCTGCTTGCCATCATTGAGAAGAATACTGGCTTTACCATTGAAAGCATCAATGTGACGGATTATAACGCAGCCGTAGAAGCCATGCGTGCCGGTCGCGCAGATCTGGCCTGGTTTGGAGCAAAAACCTATATCCAGGCTGCTGATTTAGCCGGTGCTGAAGCATTTGCAGTGGGAGTTCCCAAGGGCAAGGAATCAGCATCTTACAAGACGCATTTTATTGTTAAAAAAGGAAGCCCAATTACTGCTTTTACCAAAGAGCAATTGCTGGGCACAAAATTGGTGCTAAACCATGTGGGTTCAACCAGTGGTGACTTAATTCCTCGTTATGAATTGTTACAAATCGATATGGACACAAAGAACCTAGATAATTTTTCAATTGTCCAATATGCTGGAAGTCACGATGCAGCAATTATGGCTGTACTGTTTGGGACTGCTGAGGTTGGCGGGGTTAGTTCTGTTAATTGGGATGCCCGTATAAAAGATGGGACCATCAAAGCAGAAGATTTCACAATTATCCATTCTTCACCACCCATTATGGGAGCTCCGCTGGCCTATAAAAACACCTTGACCGCAGAAGTGAAGCAGAAAATAAAGAAGGCCGTATTGGAAGCTCATAAATTTGGCACCATCGGTGGATATGGTGGGGAAATGGACCATTACGAGAGTGTTGAAGACGCTGATTATAATATTACCCGTGAAATCGCTAAAACGGTTAAGTAAGCCTTTATGGTAGAATTTGTAAATATATCGAAAACCTTTCCAGATGGTACAGCAGCAGTGCATGATGTCAGCATTACAGCACCTGAAAAAGAGTTCTCAGTGATCCTGGGACCCAGTGGAGCAGGCAAGACAACCTTGCTTAGAACTGTGAATCGCCTGGTGCGGCCCAGTGCCGGGAAAGTCCTGGTAAACGGAACAGAGATCACCGATGCCAACCAGAGAGAAATCCGCAGTGATATCGGTATGATTTTTCAGCAGTTCAACCTGGTTGGAAATCTATCGGTACTCATCAACGTACTGGCTGGAAGTCTGGGAACCCATCGTAAATGGTGGTCTAACTTATACTTATTCCCCAAATCCTATCGTTTAAAGGCATTGGATTTACTGGATAGGGTTGGTCTTCTGGATCAGGCTTATAAGCGTGCCGATGAGTTGAGTGGCGGTCAGCAACAGCGGGTTGGCATTGCCCGGGCACTCATGCAGGAACCACGGGTATTGCTGGCAGATGAACCCGTTGCCAGTGTGGATCCACGCACATCTCAAGAAATCTTGAAACTGCTAAAAGATTTATGTGCAGAAAAGAATTTGACAGTGCTCTGCACCCTCCACCAAGTCGATCTGGCTCTTCAATTTTCTGATCGGATCATTGGCATAGCAGATGGTGAAATAATACTCAATGAGAAATCATCTGTCTTGGATGTTGAAAAGCTGAAAACCATTTATTCAACTAAAAATCACGGTCTGTTTTTTGGTCCTACGACTGAAAATTCCCACGATCTTGAAAGTATCAATTGGAATCAACGCTCATGAAGGCTTCTAAAAATAACCAAGAAATGACCATGGTGGCAGTTCCTGCTATCAAAGGACATATGGAAAAGCACTTCCGTCCACTTCTGTCCAGCGTTGAAGCCTCCACAGGCTTTAAACTTAACTTTATTGAAGCATCAAGCTATGATGATGCCATTGATAGATTAAAAAATGGACAGGCTCAATTGGGTTGGTTAGGACAGTCCGCGTTTATTGAAGCTTCCCATGATGTACCCCTGCAACCCCTGGCTGTGGCTTTTACTGCAGGCAACAATGTATCTGTATATCGATCTGTATTTTTGGTGAAAGCAGGGTCAACTTATTCCGAGATTGCTGATTTAAAGGGACATCGTCTCATCCTCACTGAGCATGGATCCAGCAGTGGTGATATTATGCCACGCCATACCCTGGCTCAATTTGACATGAATCCTGAAATCCATGGCAATTTTTCAGAAGTTATCTATGCCGGTTCACAAGAATCAGCAGTGAGTGAGCTTTTGGCAGGAAAAGGGGATCTGGCAGTTATAAGTCAGATCAATTTGGACAAGATGTTCCGGGATGGCAGCCTGAAGAAAAAAGATATCAAAATCATTTATCATTCAGATCCCATTCCAGGTGCACCTATTGTTGCCGTTTCAGGTATGGAAGAATCCCTGAAAAAGAAAATTCAAGAGGCCATACTCAATGCTCACAAAACAGGACCCGTAGATGGCTATGGTGAAAACATTGATAGCTATCACACGCCAGAGGATGCTAGACAGAGTTTTCTTAGTTCATACCTGAAGCCAGCAGTAAGCTTTACAACCATTGCGTTTATAGCCAGTCTGGTGATCAGTACGGTGGGTGTATCAATCCATTTGAAAGTCAACCCAGCAACCATATTTGCAAGTTTCAGCTATTTCGCAGATATTATTGGACGCATGTTGCCCCCGGATTTTTCGGACTTAGGCGCACTCCTGATCTCTATGTTTGAGACCATTGAGATAGGTTTTTTGGGAACCATTCTAGCAACAATCCTTTCAATCCCCATCGGCTTGGTATCGGCTAAAAATATCACTCCCAGCAAATGGATTTATTATCCTGCTCGCTTGATAACCACCTTCTTCAGAGCTGTTCCAGAGTTTATTCTGGCCATGATTCTGGTCATTTCGGTTGGATTTGGCGCCTTACCCGGTATTCTGGCTCTTGGCCTGCATACCATGGGCTTTTTATCCAAGTTCTACGCTGAGGAGATCGAACATGTTCGGAGTGGTCCTATTGAGGCCATAGAGGCAGCTGGTGCCAGCCAAATGCAAAGGATCACCTTTGCTATCATACCACAAATATTGCCGAATTTTGTAGGGTATTCGCTATACATTTTTGATCGTAACATACGTATGGCAACCATTCTAGGAATTGTCGGTGCTGGGGGTATTGGTTACCGTCTAATCTCCTCATTCAGAATGTTTGAGTATCGCGAAGTCTCAGCCATCATAATTATCATCTTTGTCACCATCTTTTTATTGGATGCAATCTCATCCAAAGCCAGACACGCAGTTAAATAACGTAAGGAAAAATAATGAAACGATTCTCACATAAAATATCAGTATTAGCGATATTTCTATTCACAAGCACAGGGCTGTTTGCTCAGGCAAATTTCCAGTTCACGATCCAAGCCTGGGCCAGTTACACAACCTATGATCATTATGTCCTGAATGCAGATTCTTCGGGAAAGGAATTGGACGAAACAACAACCCAGTTTGGGAACGGTATCCGCAGGGCTCGTCTTCGTGGTAAAATGACTAAAGGTCAGGTCACTGCTTTCGTGCAGTATGATGCGGTTGCATCCTATGTGTTGGATGCTCAAATTGACTATAAATTTTCAGATAATTTGACCATGCGCATGGGTCGTTTTGTTGGAGCTGGTAGTCAAGCTGGTGGCAATACATCCCATACTGCAATTGACTTTGCCGAACGTTCAATTGTTGGACGAAATTGGGCATCAGCTGTAGGACGCTCTGATTACCGGACATTTGGAATGGCTGTTATGGGTAAATTTAATCGTTTCAGCTATCAAGTGATGGCCAACAACGGCGATTCAAATTTAAACCTGAAACCATATGGAACTAAATCCAGTGGTTCTAACAAAGATACTGGCGCCATACCGCAGCTGGATTTTGCCATTTCAACTAAGATCGGATCAGCTATGAATGTTGGTGTACACTATGGTTTACCCAATGAAGACCGTATCAACGTATCGTCTGCCACTGGATATTTCTATTTTAAGCCATCTGATTACAGTAGTGGTAAGTTTAGATCAAAGGTTGATTTTGCCAGGGTTGTAAACCATGCAAATGCAGAAGATGAGGTTTCCCTGGGTTGGGGTTTGGGCGGCTTCTACCTGTTATCCGAGAAAATAGAATTGGGTGCTGGCTATCAGGTCTGGGATAAAAATGTTGATGTAGATAAAGATGCCATGGGCAATATCGTCCTGGCAGCGACTTATTCCCCTGATCCAGATCATTGGAAGGACTCCCTTTTTAAATTGGTGGCCACATTCAAAACCGCTGAAGCAGACAATGAGCCTCTGGATCCAATGGTCATCCATCTTGTCTGGCAAGCCTACATGCATTAATCGTTTTAGAACTATTTGAATTCTAGATCGCCAGGGTTCATTCATTATAGAGGGGTCAAAGCAATGAAACTTTTAAAGAGGAAAAATATTTACAAGGGTTATTGCTTTGACCTTTTTGAGGATCAGGTTGTCTGGGTGAACGGGAAGCAGCTGGATCGAACTATTCTGGTCACAGATTGGCTGGGTGGCAATGCCAACGGTACCACTGGTGATTTCTCACTTGGTGTAGCGGGCTGGTTGATCGAGAATGGCAAGCGGGTGAAGTCCATTACCGAGATGAACGTCTCGGGTAATTACAATGATCTACTTTTGAATCTCATTGAGGTTGGAAATGATCCCTGGATTCATTCCTCCTTCAGAACCCCCACCATGGTATTTGATAAGGTGAGTTTCTCAGGATCATAAAAAAACGGAACCGCGAAACGAAGTAAGCTGGAGCGCAAGCGAACATCAATTTGCAGGAGTGCATGATAACCTCAACCAATTTCCGGAGGAGTGCAACGACGACTAAATTGGTTTCGATCTATCCAGGAAGCCTGAACATCCAAGTCATGTCGGTGGATCTGCCCGTCGCCTGCCAGGCCGGACCCTGAGTAGCCCGAAGGGCGTATCGAAGGGGTAGGCTGGTCGAAGGGTGTTAAGCCTGGAATAAAATAAGCGCCTCGGTTAACCGGGGCGCTTTCTATATCCAGAAATTACCCCGGCCTTCAGGCCGGGGGGCAGGAGACGCTAGAGAATTGGACTTTAGTCCACACTTTCTTTCAGCGATTGTCAGGTTTGGGCTAAAGCCCATAGTCTTAAATCTTACTTGACCCCCGCCTTAAAAGGCGGGGCAATTGATCCCTTTCTGGCAATACACGCTAGCCACGATAACAGGCCTGCCCGCCGCCTGTCAGGCGTTAATCACGCCATCAGGCGGACGGAGGCTGGAAGCATCCCAGAGGATTAGTCATATTGGCACCCCGCCAAACGGGGAGGTTGCGCTTTTGAATATTGTAAAGTCCAGTGAGCACAATATCTCCAAAAGTGTCTAGTGCAATAGACAATATCTATATTGCTACTTACATGAAAAAGCTGTGTTATATGAGTAAAACATAATGATATGTGAATGGAATATCATATAAACATAATAAATTGATAAATTCTTGAATTGAATTCAAAGATTTGCACCAGATGTCACCAAGCATCCTCAGAAGCAAAGTATACCAAAAAATTAACATTATGTTAAATAAATCACTTGCCAAGCCACAATAAATATTCGATTTTACCCACAGCCCTATAGGCAGCCAACCACCCCCTAACAATCGGTTATACACGATCTGATATTCATCAGATAATTCAATGAATCAATTTTGGAGGAATCACTATGCAACGATTTCTTATCGTTCTGTTGGCCATGCACTGGATGAATCATCCAGCACAAGCTCAGAGTGTGATTATTAATGAGATGTCCCAGGGCTCTGATGGTGGCAAGGAGTGGGTGGAGCTTTTAATTGTGGATGAGGGTGTGGATTTGCGAGGCTGGGAACTGGGAGATAATGACGATGGAATCTGGCATCCCATTGCCGAATTTTCCAACCATTCGAATTTGAGCAATATTGCCAGGGGTACTATCCTTGTCATTTTCAACAGTGGTGACGTGGATGGAACCATTACTGCAGCTGGGGGTGAGGATACAACTTTTAGTGACAAATCAGTACTGCTGGGGGTGAATAATGCCAGTTTCTTGATCGATACAGGTCCCTGGGGCGGCACTTATGGAGCCTTTGCTAACTCAGACGGTGATGATGCCCCAGCGCTAAAAGATGCCAGTGATGTTATCATCCATGATATGGCTGTGACCCACCTTGCTGCAACCGTCAGCGCGCCTGGTACGGGCGAGGTGAAATATTATACCGGAAATACGCTGGGTGGTATCGTGGATGACTCCCAATGGACTGAAGCCAGCTCAAGTTCAGCTACCCCGGGGCAGGCCAATGGGGGCGATAACTCAAACTGGGTGGATCAATCCCTGCCCGTTGAATTATCCCGTTGGTGGGCCAAGGCTATAGATGGTGAAGTGAGGTTGAACTGGACAACAGATTCAGAATTTGAGAATCAGGGATTTATTATTGAGAGAAGGCATAATTCAGGAGACAGGAGTCAGAATTTATGGGCGGAGATTTCATCTTTTGTCACAAATCCTGACCTACTGGGACAAGGGTCCACCTCTGCACAGAACGAATACTCCTTCATAGATAAGCAGGTGAAAGTGGGCGAATCATATTCCTATCGTCTCTCAGACGTTGATTATCGGGGGAATATTGCTGGGCATTTAGTAATTAGTGTGGCAGTGGTAGACGACAGGAGGAAGCATACCTACAGTCTAGGCTACTATCCAAATCCATGCAATTCAGAGATTAATCTTGTAGTTGGAGCTGGAAATGAAGGAGGACCTCTCTGTATTGATATTCTGAACCTGAGGGGAGAGGTAGTGAAAAATCTATACTCTGGGACACCTGCAACCAGCATTCTCAATGTTAGATGGAATGGAACTAGCTCAGACAATATACCTGTATCGTCAGGAACCTATATCGTGAAAATATCAGGTCCGCAAACATCACAATCAAAAGCAATCACCATTATTCAGTAACCCCTGAATTGATCCCCACCACCCGAATTCATTCGGGTGCAACCCCAGGCACGATATCAAACGCCCACCACCTATCCCTACCACCCGAATTCATTCGGGTGACAACACAATTGCAAACCCCATTACCCCCATGAAAGGATCAAAACATGTCCATCCACTCCAAAACCCGCTTGCTAACTCATATCGTATGGTCAACCCATAAGAGGGAGCGGCTCACCCCTCGATCCCTAAGGATTGAATTGAACGATTATATACATACTTATGCTGATGCTCATTCAATGCGGCTAATAAAACTGTATGTGAACCCCGACCATGTTCATTTGTTTATTAATATGGACCCAACTCAATCTATTGCCAGCACTGTAAAATTGCTCAAAGGTGCATCTTCCCGCTGGCTCAATCAACAAGATTCGCAGAAGCGCAAATTTAGCTGGGGGAGAGGTTATGGTGCCTTTTCAGTAAGCCAATCCCACGCTCAAAGGGTCATCTGGTATATCCATAACCAAGAGGAGCATCATCGCCAAAGGTCATTCACTGAGGAATTCAGTGACTTTAAGTTCAAGTACAAAGTAGATGCAGCTAACCGTTAAAACGGTGAGCTGTAGAGTTTGATCAGTTCCACTAACACCCGAATTAATTCGAGTGTTAGTGTGAGACATGGTGAGTTGGTCAGCCAGACTCGATAACCCGCATTCATCAGGCTGACCCTCCTCAGATAAGCTCTCTTTTCCACATCTGTGCAATACGGAGCTGCACTTCAAAAGCCGATTCCCCTCACATTCCACCTAATGATGGTCGTCCCACGCAATGAGGTTACGTTCATTATTAATCGGTTAGGCCCGTATTACCTTGGAGTGGGTAGCTAAACAGTTAGATTTCTAACCACTATAAATTTCAAACTCTTAAAGGGGATAAATATGAAGTCTTTCTTGACAAAAAAATGGCTGCTAATGATGGTTCTAACTTTTCCACTCGTGAGTTTTGGTCAGGATTACGCCTTTGTCTATATCGCCGGTGGATCTGGATCTACCAGCTCCGTTCCCACCACATCCTGGACCCTCGTCGGTAGCGGTTCTCAAGCCGACTTCGTGACAGGTTCACTGAATAACTGGACCCTCTCAAGCAATGCTTTAACTGCCGGCACTGGAGCCGCGGGTACCTACCTGGTGAGATACTCGCTTAGCTATTCTGGCGTGGCCACCAACAATTGGCTGGCTGGTATATCCGTCAATGGTGCCAACCCAAGCACAATTCAGAGTCAGCGCACTGTCGTATCCTCAACCAAGGATACAGGGACCATCAGTGGATCGGGGCTGGTCACTGTTAGCGATGGCCAAACCATTCGACTAATGGTCAAACCAGCAAACGCCGGCACTTTCAAACCCATCGAAGCCCAGATTACCCTGGTAGAAGTCACAGAAGCTTCCAGCTCATATTATGGGGGCATGCAAATCAGTTCTGATCAGGTTCAAACACCTGGCACCAGTTTTACCAAGCTTTCTGGCTTTACTGCCTTGAGTGATCTAAGCGGGTGGACAGTGAGCTCCAATGAATTGGTCGCAGGCGCATCCGCCGCAGGCACCTATCTGGTCACCTATTCCAGTACATTTACTGGTATTGGGGCAGTGGGCTCTCCTGCCACCTATACCCACGGACTGGTGAAAAATGGGACATCCTTGAATCCAACCACCATGAAATCCATTGTCAAAGCCAATGCAACCGATCGACAGCACACCAGTGCCTGTGGAATCGTGAGTATCACAGTAGGTGACAAAATCAGCGTGGAAGTGAAAACCGCCAATTCGGGCAAACAGATGACCACTCGCTATGCCCAGGTACAATTGTATAAGATAAGTGGAACCACGGCTCCTTCAGTTGCCAGCATGTATATCAATACCGATCAAACCCTGGCCATCGGAGCCATGAGCACCTGGTACACCGTAGGAACATTTACCTCTGGGACTCTCAATGAATGGGGCTTTGCCAGTAACACCTTAACTCCAACTGCCGGTAGTGATGCAGCTGGGATGTATCGTCTGGATTACTCCCTGTCATTTTCAAGTCCCGTTCTTGACGATCGCTACTCTATTGCTGTATTTGTAGGTGGCGCTCAAAAACTTGGATCCACGTCTCAACGGAAAATTCGCAGTGCTAATTATCTTGGAACCGTAACCGGATCCGTATTGGTGAATATTTCTTCCACGACCTCTACCATCCAATTGAAAATCAGAAAAGATGTGGGCTCCACCGGGAATATGACCATCAAAAAAGCCAATCTGGCCTTGTATAGCCTCATCCCGGGCAGCCATGATGGCAGTCTGCCTGTGGAACTCTCCGTTTGGAAAGCGACCTCATCCAAGGGTGTGGTGAAGCTTTTCTGGACCACTGATTCAGAGATTGAAAATCAGGGGTTTATTATTGAGAGAAATCAGGAGACAGGAGACAAAAGTCAGAATACATGGCTGGAGATTGCATCTTTTTCCAAAAATCCTGAACTCCAGGGTCAGGGTTCAACCACATCTCAAAACAATTACTTCTTCATTGACAAGCAGGTAAAAGTTGGTAAAACCTATAGCTATCGCCTCTCAGATGTGGACTATCGTGGCAGTATCACTCGACATGCTGAAATAGATGTGATTGTGAAAGATACAGGAGCCGATCTGAAGCCTTCTGAAGTCAAACTTAATAAAGCCTTTCCCAATCCCTTCAATCCAGATGTGAATCTGTCTTTCACCCTGGAGAATCCAGCCGAAAATCTATCCCTGGCGATATATGATATTCAGGGCATTCTCATAAATACACTGAGCTCGGGTTACCACGAGATGGGCAATCACGAGTTTATGTGGAATGGGAATGATGCTCATGGCAATGCTGTTTCCTCAGGCGTATATTTGGTTCGCCTCAGTGCAGAATCTGTGGTGCAGATTCAGAGGATGACCCTGCTCAGATAATCCAGGTTAGACAAATCCAGATAGTTTTTGGAATAGCATGATATCCGTGCTATACTAACACATGATACGCTCATTCGCAGACAAAGCGACTGAAGATATATTTAATGGTGTTGACTCCAAAGTTGCCCGCAAAAGGTGTCCAGCAAAATTGAATAGGGTTGCTGTGCGAAAACTTGACCAGTTGGATTCTGTAGTGCAACTTCCGGAATTGCGGATTCCTCCTGGGAACAGATTTGAAGCGTTGCGGGGTGACAGAGAAGGTCAATACAGTATTCGAATCAACGAGCAGTATCGGATTTGTTTTAGCTGGACTGAATTAGGTCCAATTGATGTAGAGGTAGCAGATTACCACTAAAGGAGAACAGAATGGTCAGAATTCCAACAAATAGGATGCCAACGCATCCAGGAGAAATGCTTCTTGAAGAATTCTTGAAACCCATGGGTATATCCCAAAAACATCTTTCTGTAGCGATACACGTTCCATTCCAGAGAATCAACGAGCTTGTAAATGGTAAAAGAGGCATAACTCCAAGTACTGCCTTACGTTTTTCAAGATTTTTTGGAAATACTCCTGATTTCTGGATGAATCTCCAACAACGATGGGATCTATACTGGGCAAAGACGAAAGAAGCGGAAGATTTAAACCGAATTCATAGCCATTCCTGAATGATAGACCTCGGCTGCAATGGCTTGTCTAACCCTGTATAGTGTATTATCTGCCATATTCTCAAAAGAGAGG
Source organism: Candidatus Neomarinimicrobiota bacterium (assembly GCA_016784545.1). Lineage (NCBI taxonomy): Bacteria > Pseudomonadati > Fidelibacterota > Fidelibacterota bacterium. The sequence goes on along the minus strand of JADHUM010000077.1, from coordinate 925 downwards.
GTGATGAATGAAAAAGAACACGTATTTTTTATTGATTGTCCTCTTGTTGGTCACATGTGAGAATTCTCAAGATATTCCAGAATTACCAGACCAGCGTGCTCTCCACTTTTCCATAACACCCGATTTAATTCGGGTGTTAGCATGACGGTGATACCTCGCCGACCCCCTGCGTAGCACCCCTCTCACCCCTCGTGTGAGACTGTGGTTGATATCCCAGTTGACACTTCACGTCAAAGTTGACAATTCTCACTTCCAATAGGGGTGCCACTAGGACTGTTTGGAATAACCCCTCAAACCCATATAACTCAAAAACTCAGAAACTCAGAAACTCACAAACTCTAATTGAAAATCCCTCATAGACTCACAAAAGGAATTCTTGTTTTTTGTGTTGGTATGACATATAATCATACTGGAGGTGAAATATGGGTGCGACAAAAATTGCTATAACGATGGACTCAACCCTTGTTGATGAATTAGACAAACTGGTTGCCGAAAAGAAATTTCCCAGTCGCAGCAGAGCTATTCAGACCGCAGTTGCAGAAAAACTGAAGAAAATTCACGCAACTCGACTAGCCGCAGAATGCTCTAAACTTGATCCAGAATTAGAGCAATCATTAGCAGACGAAGGATTGAATGAGGAGTTGGAATCTTGGCCAGAATACTAAGAGGTGAAGTTCGATGGGCTAATCTGCAGCCAACTATTGGCCACGAACAAGCTGGAAGACATCCAGTTCTGATCCTTAGTGAAAATGTTTTTAATCAAAGATCTGGTACTGTGATTGGGGTTGCTTTAACCAGCCAAGCTCCATCTGCAGGTTTTCCACTTACGCTTGAGCTTGAGTCATCAGAGCTTCCAAAGCAGTCATGGGTAAAAATAAGTCAAATCAGAACACTCTCTACCAAACGAATTGGGAAAAAACTGGGG
>JADHUM010000076.1 GCA_016784545.1 Candidatus Neomarinimicrobiota bacterium | reverse complement strand
CAACCTGGATGTAATCAAAATATGTCATAAAATTACAACATGATGAATAGAATCATGAGAAAAAGAGGGCTTAAAACGTCAAAAAGTCACTGAAATACAAGACTGAGGACAGCATAACCATATATAATACAGTATGATATGTAAGTGTAATAATTTGTATGCATATTCAATAGTGAAGCTTAACATCGGGATAAGACAAACTCTCAAAATCTCCTAATCCAGGGATTATGTATTAAAAATATTACGTTGTTTAAGGGATTATGACGGGAGGCATAATCTAATAATAAGTGAAAGTATATAAAATAAGGTGCATATAATAGAAAAAAGTGTGTATTATTGAGAACAGACTAAAAACATCATATATCTGAATACTATTTTGGGGGCATGAACACCCTCCCCATTTGGTCAAAGGATGTAACACTCAGTTCTAGGGGCTCCCTGAAGCCTGTCGATTACTTAATGGACGCTAGCCACTACTTTTAGATCCAACTGCTTCAGATTGCCACGAGGGGATTGTATCTCTTCCTGGAGAAGTTATGTCCTTCTGGAAGAGCCTCCACCGTCCATCAGGTATCAAATATCACAAAGGACATACAGGAGTAAATTTATTAGGTAGCCACAGTATGGCGCTATTCACGGATTTGAGAAAATCTTACTACATGTGAAATAGTGGAAGGATCACTATTCGAGATATTGAAGGGAGCAGCAGGTATGATGACATCCTTGTTCACTGTATTCATATTGGTGGTTGTTTAAATGGGAGGAGCGTCAAGAGCTATGGTCTCAGTGGTCATCGATGTTATGCAGAACTTAGAAGGCAAAGCCTAAGAATGAGAGTTGTCCAAATTGAAAGCGGGGTAAAGCTAATTTCTGAGTGTTAGGGTCCAGGCGACAGCAAGCGTGTCTTCATCAGAGATTAAATTCATGCTGACATTTAAGATTTTGTTAATGTTCCCTACTCGCTCTGTAAAAAGAAGATCTGATATCCTGCTATCAACAGGGTTATGAGTAACTGAATCATCAGTAACCCACAGGAGTGTATTGTTAGCAAGTTTGAGATGATAAATGGTGGAATCCGCATCAACCGCCCTGAGGATGGTTCCTGAGGTACTGGTAGTATTAGATGCTTCAGCCGTGGAATCCGCATAAATGCGCATGGAATCGCTTACTGTGGATGTGAGTTTTGTGCGGACATACCGATCAATAATGACCTGATCGTATCCCAAGCCAACGCGAGTGTTTGTATCTGTTAACTGTTGACGACTCATTACAATAACGGATCCAAACCCAAGGACCAAAATTGCACTGGCAACCATTGCTGATGTCAGCTCAACGAGAGAAAAACCTCGATTGTTGCGGGAGCGCATGTTCATCAATAAGTCCAGCCGCGTTCTTCAGAGAAGCTGCAGCTTAAACTATCAGTGATGTTGTTGGTTCTAAACCAGGCAAATTTTATGGTTACATCGTAGTAATCGGGTAGGGAGGTGTCAGCGGGCCAATATCCATCAGAACTATCATCAACTGAAGTGACGATAGTAGTACGGTATCCCTGAATACCGTTAAGTATCAGGGATACCGAAGTCTCAGGTAGACTATCTTGAAGAGAATCGTAACCAAGGTCTATGGCTTTTTCCATACGGGAGGCCATATTGGCCCAGGCTAGTTGAGCTCTGATTCCCTTTTCCACTTCCCAGCGACTCAATGTAAAGTACTGCATAGTACCAAGGACAATGATTGCTAAGAGCGTAGCAGAGACCATAACCTCAACGAGGGTATAACCTTGATTATTCATCAGTTTCAAAAAACCTAGTTTACCATAAATAAACTAGTCGTACTATTCAATACCACCGGCTAAAGTACCTGACTGATCAAGTGTACGATCAGATTCCAGGATCGATCCAGCTGCACAAGTGACAGTGAAGGAATCACCGGATGCATACCCATAATAGGTATATGAAGCATCGGCGAAGTACTTACCGTTGAGCTCACCAGTATTGATGTCGTTCCAGGCTGCACCAACGATTGTGGTGCCAGAAGCGGCAACAGGATATGCTCCATTTTCGCCATAGTACACACGAAGCTGTGTTCTGATACTTCCGAGAGCTGCATCAGCTTCACTCATTTTAGCTTTCATTACGTTGTTGCTATAGATTGGCACTGCAACAGCTGCCAATACACCGATGATCACAATAACGATCATCAGTTCGACTAGTGAAAAACCACTATTTCTTTTCATTTTTAATATCCTCCTCTAAGGACTTTTTTTTTACGTTTGTTCAGCGAATCGCATTTTAGTGTTTTTGATAAATACAATCGCGTCATGGTCTTATTTAAGTTCAAAGGTTGTGCCAACACGAAGCTTATGCCATAAGTGCATAATAAACATATATATAAAAAAATGTAACATAAATATGCTAATTGATTATATGTAACAATTACAAAGAGCGATTCCACTAAGATGTCTTAAAATTAGAACAACAACCCCCCTATTCCAAGAGGTATTCCCTATATTTTAATCAGGAAAAACCTTACGACGTATATCAGTTATATTTGTAAAATTATAAAATACAGTACTATATGTACACTGTAATATTCTGCTAACAATAGATTCTTGAATGGCATAGTTGCCTTTTGTAAGTGGTTGAATTGCCAGCAACTTCTTGTGAAATGTAGCATTATTATGACGAAATTATGATGCTTCACTTCTCTGAGATTTAACCGTCAAACCCTTGCTGGCAAACAATTAATCAAATAAGTCTCACTAGGTTTACGTAAAAAATATCACAAAAACAAAAGTATTTTATAAAAATGTTTTATGACGTGAATGGCTTAATGATACCAGGCAATCGGAGTAGTCTATCGAATTGCTAAAAGTAGTACCGGATGAGGGGAATATTGTGTGGATCAGATAGGGGGTTTAATGGATGGCAGAACTCATCTGGAAGATGGGTAGATAGAGCGTCACAATAATGATACTAATGACAACACCTAGACCACCCATAATGATTGGTTCAATGGTTTTAGATAGCTTATCCACGGCAGTGTTGAAATCAGCTTCATGAAACTCGGAAATCTTTTCAAGCATAATGGCCAAAGCACCAGATTTCTCCCCAACTGTTATCATGGAACTAACCATGATGGGAAAGACATCCGTATATTTTGCTAGTTGTCCACCCATACTACGGCCATGGGTGACCTGCAAGGCGACATGCTCAGTGATTTCTTTGATGTATTCATTGTCCGAGGTGTTTCCGGCAATTTTTAGTGCATTCACAATTGAAACTTCAGCTCGGATCAATACTGAAAGCGTCTTAGCAAATCTGGAAACCATAGATTTGTGTATAATGTGACCAGCCACGGGTAATTTGAAGACATGCTTATCAAGGAAGTACTTTCCCTTCGGTGATACTGCGAACGCCTTAAAGCCTATCCAAAGTCCACCAATCAGAATTGCTTCTATGATAAGATTATTCCGGAGAAAAGTACTTAAATCGATCATTATCTGTGTGGACATGGGTAACTCGGCACCAAAACTTGCAAATATATCAGCGAATTTGGGCATGAGTCCAAACATCACTCCCATGAGAACAACAGCGAAAAACATTCCAATAAATTTTGGATAACTGGTAGCAGAGCTAAGACGCTTACGCACGTCATCTTCTTTTTCTATATACACTGCAATCTGTGTCAGAATCTTGTCCAACCCGCCACCCATTTCTGCAGCTGTGACCAAAGAAATGACAAAGGGTGGAAATATGTGTTTATGCTCAGCGAGCGCATCTGAAAAGGGGTGACCAGACTTTACAAATACCAAAATCTCGCCAATAGCCTTTTGAAAGTGTTTATCTTCAAACTGTAATTGAATAATTGAAATGGCATCCACCAATTGGATACCTGCATCAAGCAAAGTTGATAATTCACGAAAAAATATAACTTGTAGGGATGGATCAATTTTTGGTGGGCTGAGATTGATCTCACTGAGCTTCCATTCTCGCTTTTTCTTACGAACTGGTTCTACGCTTACGGGTTTGAGACCCATACGACGTAACTCAGCACTAACTTCTTCGCGAGTGAAACCACCCAGAGTACCCTCAGTACGCTTGCCTTTAAGATCAACTGCGATGTATCGAAAATTACCCATCAAGCAACCCTAATGACTTCCTCTAGAGTAGTCAAACCTTTTCTTGCTCTGATCAATCCTTCCTCAAAGAGTGACAAAGTGCCAGCCTCCTCTGCAGCCTTACGAATCTCCATCTCAGATGCATCATTGATGATGAGCTCTTTAATATTGGGATTCATAAATAATATTTCATGGATTCCCATGCGACCCCAAAAACCTGAACCGGAACACTGTTTGCACCCCTTACCCTTGTAAAAGGTAGATTGCGTTAAGTCAATACCCTGTCGCTCCATAAACATTTTAATATCATCACTTGGCTCTACAGGCTCTCGACAACTGGAGCAGACCCTTCTAACCAATCGCTGAGCAACAATTACTGTTATTGAAGATACGATCAAATACTTGTCTATGCCCATATTAAGTAAACGAATGATGGTCGCAACTGAATTGTTGGTATGCAGGGTACTTAACACCATATGACCGGTAAGGGCTGCTTTAATAGCGATTTCAGCAGTTTCAAGATCTCGAATCTCACCAACCATGACAATATCCGGATCCTGTCGCAGAATCGATCTCAAGGCCGAAGCAAAGGTTAGCCCCACGTTGGGACGAGCCTGTACCTGGTTAATTCCTTCAAGTCTATACTCAACTGGATCCTCCACAGTAATGATATTCAACTGGGGACTATTTACATAATTTAGTACTGAATACAAGGTCGTCGTTTTTCCAGATCCAGTAGGTCCTGTTACCAGGATCATACCATTGGCTGCGTTGGCCTTTTCTTTCAGAAGAATTAGCTTATGTTCCTCGAATCCCAGATCATCAAGGACCAAAGATGTTGATCCTTGATCAAGGATACGCATAACTATCTTTTCGCCGTAAATACCGGGGATGGTTGAGCAACGGACATCAACGCTCCGGCCCATAATCTTAAACTTGACTCGACCATCCTGCGGGATGCGCCTCTCGGCAATATCAAGGTCAGCTAGAATTTTTATTCTGGCAATTACACCAGATTGAAGTCTTCTATTCGCAGGAGGGAACTCACGCAACATTCCATCAATTCTCAAACGAATTCGCAGGTTGTTTTCCTGAGGTTCAATGTGAATATCACTGGCACGTTCCTGAATTGATTGGACTAGCAGGGAGTTGACAAAAACTACAGCAGGCGCATCAGTCGCCTGGGTTCGAAGAATATCAATACTATCTTCATCAACTTCATCTTCCTCTTCCATGTCATCTTCGACCTCAACCAGATCCTGTAATGTGTCTTCGAAGGTGTTTTTATCAGAGAAAATGGAACCAATTGCGAACTCAATCTCATCAGAGTCAGCCCAAACGGTAGCTATATCCTGCTTGATCTTTGAGCGTATAATCTGGACAGCAACCATATCAAGCGGATCAGCCATGGCAATGACAACGGTACCATCATCCTTAACATCAATGGGAACTATTTGATGAAACTGACATACTTCTTCTGAGATTTTGAGAGCAATACCAGTCGCAAAAGAGGCTATACCTTTTAGGCTGGTCATTTTCAGACCAAAGGTACCATATATTTCTGAAATTCCTTCAGCCTGTATTGCACCAAGGCTTGGGGAGGTTTCTTCTTTAACTAGTTCCATCTACTTTCTCAGTTGCTGCGCTTGCAATTAATTAATCATAAGCTACGTAATGTAAACAACATTGAGCGAATGTAAAAAGGGGAATATGTCGCTATTCTAATATGGGCAGTGGTAAAATCGATATAATTATCAGTTTTGTATGCCTAGTTTTTTTAGCTTCAAGTGCAGATGTTGACGACTCAATCCTGCAGTTTGGGCGGCTTTGCTAATATTCAACTCGGTTTGCTGTAGAAGGGCTTGAAAATATATCCTTTCAAACTCTTCCTTAGCTTCAGCATAATTGTCAACCATGTTATTTTGGTTGAGAACCATGCTGCTGCCGCCACTTAAGAGGTGTGTGGGTAAATCCGAAACTGAGATGGAATCACCTTTGCACATTATCATTGCGTTTTCTAACACATTCACCAATTCACGGATATTACCAGGCCAGTCATGGGTGTTGAATATTTGGAATGCCTTTGGGGCAATTCTAGTGACACTCTTTCCCATTGCGCTGGACAGGCGTTTTAAGTGATACTCAATGATCACGGGTAGGTCTTCACGTCTTTCTCGGAGAGGTGGAATCTCAATATGGAACACATTTAATCGAAAATATAAATCTTCCCGAAAACGACCCATCTTCACCAACTCGTCAATATGTTGATTGGTTGCCGCCACTACTCGAAGATTGAGGGGAATTTCAACACTTCCACCCACACGACGAATAGTACTGGTTTCCAAAACACGTAAGAGTTGAATTTGAAACTCTGGTGTAGTCTCGGTGATCTCATCCAGGAAAATAGTTCCATTATGAGATTCTTCAAAAACACCCTTTTTACGTTCATTTGCGCCAGTAAAGGATCCCTTCTCATGACCAAACAGAGTACTCTCTAATAAAGTCCCGGGAATACTGCCACAGTTAATGGGAATAAAGGAACCACGGTTGTTACGACTTTGTTGATGAACCAGACGGGCAGCAACTTCTTTACCTGTACCTGATTCACCAGTGAGCAGAACTGTTGTATTATAATCAGCCACGGTGCTGATCTTTTCAAGAATTTTCTGCATGACTGCAGAATGAGCTTCTATTTCCAGAAAATCAGTGTGTCGCTTCAGCTCTTTCTTTAAAGCAATATTCTCACTACGGATACGCTTTTCAGATAATCCGCGGGAAATTCTAATTTGCAATTGGTTGAGGTCAATGATCGGCTTTGCAAGATAATCATAAGCACCATGCTGGATACATTTAACAACGATATCCGTATCCTGAATAGCACTCACCATAATGACAATAAGTTGAGGATTTGTCTGCTTAAACTGTTCCAACAACTTCAATCCACTAATGCGAGGCATGTTGATATCCAGAACAGCTACATCAAAATCTTCCTTTTCGAATAGTTCGATAGCTTCTTCAGGTTCAGTGGCTGTTGAGATATCATAGCCAAGATCACTTAAGAAGTTCTCAAAAAGATGGGTGATGTCTGGCTCATCATCAACGATGAGCACTCGGGCGTGGTTTTTTTGCATACTGTTCATAATCGCTTCTTACATGTGCATATTTTTAAGTCACTTTTGGTAATCTTCCCATCATTTCTCGAAGGAAGGATTTAATATAGACTAAAAATAGCAATTGTGTATTATAAATACGACAATTGTAACATTTAATTTCCAGGGTGAGATTTGTCATATTTAACATCCTTAACCAATGGGTGTAATGGCCTAAAATATTGTAAAATATTAAGATGACTGTTGTGATAAAAGGGGGTTTGCAGTCAAACAGGTCTCCCACCAACCCAATCCAGTAGGGTCCATAAGATGCTTTAAAGTCGTTTGACTAAGCACGTGATCCAATACGGATTGGATAGCACACCAAAAAGACCTGACAGTACAGTGGTCAAAATGTGCACAAACATTACCAGTCCCCGCATAGTGATCACAGAAGCCTTCACCAAATAATTTTCCACCCAGAACCTCAAATACCTCGCTGAGCAAAATATCTTCGGGTGCTTTGGCCAGGGTATAGCCGCCATCTTTTCCACGACTACTTTCCACAAATCCATTCATGCGCAGAATGCGAACCAGTTTAGCTGTATTGCTGGGAGTGATTTTTTCCGCTTTGCTGATGGTAGATATACTGCTACCGCCCCCCTCAGTCTTGCGACCAATGTGGAGCAAACATCTAATACCGTATTCTTCTTGAGCGCTAAGTTTCATTTTAGAGTAAACCGAGCTGAAGTAAACCAGCCTCACTAATCATATCTTTGTGCCATTGAGGTTCCCAGACAATCTCCACATCGGCGAATTCCAATTCATGAACTTCCTGGAGGATTTGTTGTTTCACCGATACTGGCAAAGAACCAGCAACTGGACAGTTTGGCGCAGTCAGCGTCATCTTTACGTAGGCTTCCAGTTCTTCAGTGACTTTTACATCATAGATCAAACCCAGGTCATAAATGTTGACAGGAATCTCAGGATCATAAATGGTCTTGATGGTAGAGACAATCTTGTCCTCTATTTCTTTTAAATCAATTTCTGGCACATTGTCATTCATATATAGAATCCAATTATTTAGCTATTCAGTTGCGGCTGTTTCATCAGTATCAGTTAGGGCATTCATGAGGGTATGCCAGGAAAGACTGGCACACTTAACTCTGGCGGGGAACTCTTGTACACCGGCAAAAACACCTAATTTCCCCAGACTTTCCAGTGCATCATCATCCAGCCCCTTGCCTATTACCAGATCATGAAAATGTTCGAAATAATGTTGTGCTTCCACGATTGACTTACCCTTAAGGAATTGAGTCATCAGACTGGCTGATGAAGTGGATATTGCACAGCCACTACCCACAAAGGATATGTCTTTTATGATACCGTCCACTACGTAGAGGAAAAGTTCCAACTTATCACCGCACAGGGGATTGTGTCCATTTGCATGATGAGAATGAAGTTCCAGTTTCCTGAAATTGCGGGGATTTTTATTGTGGTCCAGGATGACTTCCTGATACAACTCTCTTAAATCTGACATCAGCCCATGAGTTCCTTCACCTTATTAATGGCCCTTGTAATTTCATCAATCTCATCCACTGTATTGTAAAATGACAGGGAGACACGAGTTGTGGCGGGGATGTCATAGTGCTCCATGACCGGTTGAGTACAGTGGTGACCTGTTCTAACAGCAACACCTTCCATATCCATAATGGTGCCCACATCATGGGGATGAATCCCATCCAGAACAAAAGAGATAATACTGCCCTTATTGGGTGCTTCTCCGATAATCCTCAACCCTTGAATCTCTGAGAACTGCCTGGTCGCATAAACCAAAAGGTCCTGCTCATATTTATCTATGGTTTCAATACCCAGATCGGAAACATAGTTGAGTGCAGTTGCCATTCCGATGGCCCCCTCAATGTTCGGGGTACCGGCTTCAAATTTGTAGGGAATGTCATTGTATTCAGTTTTCTCAAAACTCACACTCAGGATCATATCTCCACCACCCTGATATGGTTTCATGGTGAGCAAATGCTCTTCTTTTGCATAAAGAGCTCCAATCCCAGTAGGACCGTAAATTTTGTGACCTGAAAACACAAAGAAATCACAATCCAGCGCTTGAACATCTATTGACATGTGGGCAATAGATTGAGCCCCATCTACTAACACTGGAATACCCAGAGCATGGGCTTGATCAATGATGAGGGAAACATCGTTAATCGTACCCAGAGAATTTGACATGTGAGTTACGGCAACCAGTTTCACCCTTGGTCCGAGTAAATCAGGCAATGCACTCAAATCCAGTTCACCATTTTCCAGTAGGGGAATGATCTTGAGCTGCGCACCAGTTCTCTCTGCCGTCAACTGCCAGGGAATGATATTGGAGTGATGCTCCATTTCAGAAATCAATATCTCATCATCAGGTTTTAGCAGCGGCTCCAGAAAGCTGCTGGCCACCAGGTTTACCCCTTCCGTTGTCCCACGTACGAATACGATCTCTTCGACCTTACTCGCATTGATAAAGTTTTTTACAGTTTCGCGGGCGCCTTCATACAGCGCAGTGGACTTCTGACTGAGATAGTGCACACCCCTGTGGATATTTGCATAATGATTTGAGTACAAATCTGAAATGGAATCTATGACTTGCTGGGGCTTTTGAGTTGATGCAGCATTGTCAGCATATACCAGAGGTTTACCATAGATTTTGGTCCCAAGGATGGGGAAATCAGAACGAATTTTATTGATGTCAAACACCAGGAGCAACCATCTCATCCAATGAGGCTGCAATTTTGCCCTGGACATAGGCTTGCAGCGAATCAATATTAATTTCCTGTGTAACTTCGGCTGCAAATGCTCTGGTGAGCATGAGGGTGGCATCTTTTTTACCAATTCCCCTGGACTGAAGATAGAATAGGGCATCTGAATCCAACTCACCTACGGTTGCACCGTGGGCACATTTCACATCGTCAGCATAGATTTCAAGTTGAGGTTTTGTGTCAATCCGGGCATCTCTAGAGAGAAGCAGGTTTTTATTGGATTGCTGTGCATCTGTTTGCTGTGCGTGCTTGCGTACCAGCACCAATCCGTTAAACACCCCTCTTGAATGTCCATTTAGAATACCACGGAAATGTTGGTCACTGCTACAATGGGGATGGGCATGATCCAGATAAGTTCTCACATCCAGGTGTTGCTTATCATCACCCAGATAAACCCCCCTTAGCACTGCTTCTGCACCTGGACCGGTAAAGCTTACTTCCAGGTTGGATCGAGTTAGATGTGAACCCAGGAGATATTGGTGTGACCTGAAGGATCCTGATCCACCTACTTTCACTGATGTATTGCAGACATGCTGTGTCTCTGCGTTTTCGAGGCCAATTCTGTAATAGTCAAGACCAGCCCCATCTTCCAATTTAATATAGTTTGCCGGGACCGTGATAACGGCTGCATCACCAGGTGAAGCATATTGCTCAATAACTTTTAGGTGACTATTAATTGCTAATCTGATGATGTTGACTGGATTGGTAAACGTCATCGCGCTGTGAGCCGTACTTATATGAATTATATGTATAGGCGTTTTGCAATCCGCACTTTTATCCACTTCAATGAATAGACCAGCTTGAGATAGCCCAAGTGCGATATGCTGGAAAATATTGTCATCAGTTAGATTGGAATTGAGAATAATGTCTTCTGCCATTTCTAGCGAAGGACCCTCAAGCTGGGATAGATGGGTGATGCTCAATCCAGCATTTTCAAAATCCACTGGATCATCTGAATATTCATCTGAATATTCACCGTTTAAAAAGATGATAGTATGGGCAGTTGGCACAGCATGCTTCAGGCTTGTAACAAATTCAATATCCAATGCCGCGGCAATATCTTTGCCGGGGTTGGAGTTAAGGATGGGGCCGAGAGGGGTGTATCTCCATTCCTCGTCCTTGCGTGTAGGGAAAACACCTCCAGCCAATTTAGAGAGGGAGGGAGACCTCACAGCCTCTGAGAAAACGAAGGATGAATCAGAGTCAACCCGCTGGTTTAGCCACTCTGGAAAATTATTTGTTTGCTGAGCCACTACAGATTCCCCACCTAAACTTTTTCTGATTCTTCAACTAGCCAGTCATAGCCGCGTTCTTCCAGCTCATAAGCCAATTCTTTGGTACCTGATTTGATAATCCTACCATCAGATAAAACATGTACAAAATCAGGAATGATATAATCCAGGAGTCGTTGATAATGGGTGATGACCACGAAGGCGTTGTCAGCGGTACGTAATTTATTAACACCGCCTGCCACGATACGCAAGGCATCGATGTCGAGACCTGAATCAGTTTCGTCCAGGATGGCCAACGTGGGATTTAGTACTGCCATCTGCAAAATCTCGTTCCGCTTCTTCTCGCCACCTGAAAACCCCTGATTCACGGGGCGCTTGAGGAGATCTTCTTTCATTTCCACCAGATTCATTTGCTTTTTGATAAGGCTCAAGAAATCGATGGCATCCAACTCTTCCTCACCCCGGTGTTTGCGGACTTCATTGAGAGCTTTTTTTAAAAATGATGTATTGTTAACTCCGGGAATCTCAATGGGGTACTGGAATGCGAGGAACATTCCCTCACGGGCACGAATTTCAGGTGCCATCTCCAATAAGTCGAGACCCTTGTATTGAGCAGATCCGGCATCAACGCGATATCCTTCTCGACCAGACAGAACATGAGCCAGTGTGCTCTTTCCTGAACCGTTGGGACCCATGATGGCATGGATCTCACCTGGTTTTACCTCAAGGTTTAGCCCTTTTAGAATTGGCTTTTCCTCTACTGAAACTTGTAAATTTTTAATGGATAACATCTATTTCCCCTCTCGCAGAACCGCAAAGTCGCAGAGAATATTTAAGGTATTTCTACTACAAATTATTTGATCATTCATTTTATATCTTCCAAAACTCATCTAACTCATGTAACTCATTTACCCTACCGAGCCTTCAAGACTCACAGACATCAAAGCCTGGGCTTCTACAGCAAATTCCATGGGGAGTTGTTGAAAGACCTCTCTGGCATAACCCGAGACAATCATTCCCACAGCGTCTTCAGTGGAAATTCCCCGCTGATTTAAATAAAAAATTTGATCCTCAGATACTTTTGAGGTGGTGGCTTCGTGTTCAACCTGGGCGCTAGGATTTTCAATCTCCAGATAGGGATACGTATGGGCAGCACACTGATCACCAATAAGCAGGGAGTCACACTGTGAATAGTTGCGAGCATTTTCGGCCTTGGCATTCACCTTCACAAGACCGCGATAGGCATTGTTGCTTTTTCCGGCAGAAATACCCTTGGATATAATCAGGCTACGGGTGTTCTTGCCCAGGTGGATCATCTTTGTGCCTGTATCTGCCTGCTGGTAATTATTGGTCAGGGCCACGGAATAGAATTCACCGACTGAGTTGTCGCCCTTTAACACGCAACTTGGATATTTCCAGGTAATGGCAGAACCCGTTTCAACCTGAGTCCATGATATCTTGGAATTTTTTCCACCACAGAGTCCCCGTTTGGTCACAAAATTAAAGATACCACCAACCCCTTCTTTATTTCCTGCATACCAATTTTGGACAGTCGAGTACTTTATTTCGGCGTCATCCAGAGCAATAAGTTCAACCACAGCAGCGTGCAACTGATTCTCATCGCGCATGGGAGCCGTACAACCCTCAAGATAACTTACATAGCTGCCTTTATCCGCCACGATGAGGGTCCGTTCAAATTGACCCGTCTTGGAGGCATTGATTCTAAAATAACTGGAAAGCTCCATGGGACAGCGTACACCAGGCGGGATGTAGACAAAGCTTCCATCACTAAAAACAGCTGAATTCAGCGTGGCATAAAAATTATCTGTATAGGGGACAACAGTGCCAAGGTACTTCTTGACCAAATCAGGATGATCCTGTATGGCTTCACTGATGGGGCAAAAGATAATGCCCAATTCTCCAAGTTTACCTTTAAAGGTTGTTGCAACAGACACACTATCAATGACTGCATCCACAGCCACACCAGCCAGCAACTCTCGCTCTTCTAAGGGAACACCTAACTTTTCAAAAGTGGCAAGCAGCTCAGGATCGACTTCATCGAGACTCTTTGGGGCTTCTTTTTTCGGAGCGGCATAGTAGTAGAGATCTTCATAATCAACTTCGGAATATTCCAGTTTCGGCCATTTTGGTTCTTTTTGCTTACGCCAGTGCCGGTAGGCTTTTAATCGCCATTCCGTCATAAACTCAGGCTCTTTCTTTTTGGCTGAGATCATCCTGACAATATTTTCGTCAAGACCTTTAGGGAACTCTTCCATTTCAATATCAGTCACAAAACCGTATTTGTAGTCTTGATCAGTAATTTTTTGTATGGTCTGTTGATCATCGCTCATGGCGATATTTTCATCATTTTTTGGGGTCATTTTATTGGTCTCGTCAATCATTTCCTTCCAAGTAAAGCATATTGTACAAAAAAGTCAAGATTAAACGAATTCATCTGTGTACATGTGTAAAAATTGTGTGAAGGCTACCTGCCCAAGAGCAAGTATAGTGAGCTGGAGCCTTGTCAGACCTAATGGATTTTGAAGTTCCCCCGAAAACTGAGTTAAAAAGACACTAAAGTATTGGTGAGTAAAGGCTTGCAGGAATCTGCAAGTGGTGGAGCTTGTTTTTGCAAAAAACGGGGGTACTTCGTGTTGCCATAAAAAGGATAGCGCCCTATCCTATGGTTCTACTAAAAACCGAGTCCTGCAAAGGGCTCCAAGAAAGGGCGCTCATGGATTATAGTAAAATAGCCAGAAGATTGCGAGATAAAGTTACCCGATTTTCGGGGGA
>JADHUM010000075.1 GCA_016784545.1 Candidatus Neomarinimicrobiota bacterium | reverse complement strand
ATGCAGCTCTTATCCTGGGTTTTGACCTTCATCATGCCACTGAATATGGTCTCGGCACAGAAATTCAAAATCCCCAGTATTGAAACCTTTATTTCAGACACCCTGAATATTGATGTGGTCCAGGATTCAAGCCTGGATCCATCCTCCAGCTCAATCAAAGTCATTGATTCCAGAATACTGGATGGCGCCATTCTCGGTATCCGTCAGACCAAGAAATACAGATATATCCCTGTTGACCAATATCTTGCCCTGGATCAACCCCTATCCAATCTTTTCCAGGCTCAATTTGTACAAGATTCCCTTGATCTTGCAGGCACCCTTCATCTTTCTAAACTCATTCTCTGGACTGACCATTCCAGCATCAAGCAAAAGGGTCTCTGTCTCAGTGCCTATACCACTTTCTATGACAGTCTGAATCAACCGGTGAGTGACTGGATCTGGGAACTGCGTGTGAATCGCGAGAAAAAAGAGGCGGACACGCTCTACATCGGCCGTGTGGTTCAGGAGTTTGCCAGAGAACAATCCCGTGTGCTTTCTGAAAAGGATTTCAATTCAGAATTCTATCCATATCTGTTTCGTCGTCAACTTATGACCTGGTCAGAGTTCATTTACCTGGGAGATGGATTCGCCATTAACGCACACTTCAGACTGGATTTTCCACCAGATCAGCAATCAAAGTGGCTGCGCGGCTCGCCTGGTTTGTTTTATCGCCAATCAGATATTCACGAGTCCATAGCAATTGGAGGGAAGGATCAGCAGTGGTTCCAACGGCTTTCACCTCAGTGGATCACCCAGCTCTCAGGGACCTATCGCTTTGGATTTAATAATTTCGAGCGGGGTCATTTTAAGCACCTGGACTATTACAATCTGTTCTATATAAATGTGTCAGCCCAGGCAAGTATTGAATATCGGCCGGTGTATCACAAAGGTCTCTTTGGTGGGCTTGGTGTTTATGCTGGATATAACCTTCTGCCAACTGTCATTCCTGACACCGAAATGGGTCTATTTCTGAGAGCCGGAGTACTGTTACCATGATGATGAGAGCTAAAATACTATCCATCCTCATGGTCATCCTCTCCCTCAATGTCCACCTGGGTGCTGCCGATGTCACCGGGTTTGTCCATGATGTACAATCTGGAGAAAGTATTATTGGTGTGAATGTCTTTGTCAGAGCAACGGGACAGGGCGCCGCCACCAATGTGGAAGGCTTTTTTATTCTCAGGAGCATCGCTACAGGTCCAGTTGATCTCACCTTTTCGCACATTGCCTATGTGGACACAACATTCAGTATTAATCTGGGGTCTGATAATCATTTTGTTTCAAGCGTGACCCTGCGACCCCATGCTCTGGATGCCCGGGCCATTGAAGTAGTGGGGAAGCGCACCACTATCATCAAGGATATGGATATCTCCAGCATACAGGTTGATCCAATCATTCTTACAGAAATTCCTCAACTCAACAAGGATGTCTTCAAGCTGATCCAATTCTCGCCCAGTGTGACCACTTCAGATCCCATGTCCCCTCAATATTATGTCCGGGGCAGCGATCCTGGTGAAAATCTGGTTCAGATGGATGGCATGACCATCTACAATCCCCAACACTTTATGGGTTCCAGTGCCATCTTTAATCCCTACTCCATCAAGAATGTGGAGATGCTGGTGGGAGGTTTTGATGCTGAGTATGGGGGACGCAACGCCTCCATCATGAATATCTCCACCCGTGAAGGTCACCAATCAGAAATCCATGGCGAATTCCGACCGTCCATCTCAGGGATTAGCGGGGCCATTGAATTTCCTGCAGGCGAAAATGGGACGGCCATGGTGTCTGGTAGAACCTATACTGATTTTATGCTCCGGGTCATAATGGGCACACCTAATCTGGTCATGGATTACAACGCAGCCTATCAGGTGTTGCTTGGCAAAACACGGCTCCGGTTTTCCGGGTTTTTTGCCCGGGATTATATGGATTATAGCGTAGACAATCTCATGCTCTTCTTTCCTGAGGGTTTGTTTGATTCCTTTGGTGAGGGCTTTGTCACCAACACCACCAATCGGGCGTTAGGCGTCAAGTTTAATTCTGTTCTTCTGCCGACATTAACCCTGGAAGGTCAAGTCTATCATTCCGCTTCCTCTGTCGACAATTTGACGTATTTCAACTACTCCATAACAGATACTGTGGAAGATTTTACTGCCGCTCTTGACTATAAAACCCATATTGAGAATACAATTGGTGAAAATACGGGGAAGGCCAGCCTGGCCTGGTATGCCTTTTGGAATCAAACCTTGAAGCTGGGTCTGGAAATTAATGATATTTATTTTGCCAATGAAGTGGGACGCTTCGACGCGGATCCAAATCCGAATAAATCGGGAGCCCAATTCCAGTCCTTTTTTGTTCAGGATAAAATTGAACTGGGTCCTCTCCAATTCAAGCTGGGGTTGCGCAATTCCCGATCTAAGGTTCAAGGTACATGGCACATGGAACCCCGGGCTTCAGCAAGTCTCAGAATCCCAGGGGGCCACCAGCTTAAGACTGCTTATGGAAAATATTTTCAATATCTCACCACCATGGACTCCAAGGGTGATGAATTTGTCCAATTTCTGGACTATTACCAGTCTCTGGAGAATCGAGAACCCCTCAATTCCATTCATTATATCGTCGGGCTCAGCGGTCCCCTGTTTGGTGACATCGCCTATGAGGTGAGTGCTTATTACAAGGACCTGAAGCAACTCTATCGGGCAACCTACAGCAATACAGTCGTTGCTGGAGAGAGCTCTGCCCTCATCGAGGGAGGCTCTGGCGAATCCTATGGGTTTGAAATTCTGCTCAGGGGTGAATTTGGTCGTCTATCCGGGTGGCTGGGCTATAACTTTTCCAAAGGATTCCGCCGCTACCCATCGATTCTGGATGGCGAAACCAGTCTCTTTGATGCGGACCAACCCCACAACCTTAAGTCGATTCTCCTTTTCAAATTGACCCCTGACATCGTTGCCAGTTCCACCTTGCAAATCACCTCTGGATTTCCACGTACCTGGGAGACAGGCATGCGCATGCATGGGACCTATGATCCCCTGACAAATACTACTGGATATTTTGCCACCTACATCACACCAGAGCGCAACAATGTCAGGTATCCCGCCCGGTTTGCCTGGGATATTGGCTGGAAAAAGAAACTCCGCTCAGGTTTTGGGTTCGATCTGGCTGAATACCTGGGTGGTGTGGATGCCTATATGACCATGACAATCAGAAATCTGCTCTTCCTGCATCGAAATCCAATCTATTATTTCTACATTCCAGAATATGGCTATTACGGGTTTGGGTCTGGGTATTTGCCCTCCATATCATTTGGATATAGTCTGCAATTTTAGGGGATCCCTATGAGAATGATAATCTTAATGCCGCCCCTGATATTTATACTCCTGATGAGTGCTTGTGAATTGCCCCATCAACCAGGACCCATGCCCACAGAAATTGTGAAAACTGAATTTGAACCTGGCCTGAATATTATGGGAGTTCTCCGGGCAGATGATCTACCCGGGACATCTTTCATCAATATCAATAGAGCACTTACTACAGAAGAAATTTATTCGGATTCCATAGAGAATTTTTCACCTCGAATCGACTACGCCAAAGTGAGTTCAATTGGTTCAGGTGCTGAGTACCAGTTCGTCAGAGGTGAAGACACCAGTGATTGGGGTAACTATTTCGATACCACCCTGAGTGTAGAAGCAGGTGTGGCCTATGATCTGGAAATCAGCGCGCCTGGTTTTCCCACACTCACAGGACACACCATGGTTCCTCAGAAACCTCAACTCATTGCGAATTCACTCCTTATTCGTTCTGATGAGGTTTCATTCCAGATTCAACACCACGCCAGCGCCTATGAGTATAAGCTGTATTTGTTCTTCGCTGAATCAGTCCTGGAAAAAGGTGTCAATCCTACCAACGGGGTGATCATTGATATCGACTGGGGTTTTAATTCTGCCAGGGGCACCCCGCTGTATCTCGGTCTCACAGCCCTGGATGAAAACTTGACCCGCTACGGCAACAGCCCCATTTCATTTATCCCCAACACCTATCATCCAGATGGCTCCACAGTTGATGGTGGCTATGGATGTTTTGGCTCGGTGGCTGTCACGATAATCGGACTTTGAGGTGACATTATAGATTACGTCACCCCGAGCGGAGTCGAGGGAGGGAATACACCTTGATTGAAAGAACTTACCACCTCTGGGAATGTTGGGAGTAGGATTGTTTGTCTTCCCTCGACTCCGCTCGGGATGACGATTTAGTATTTCCATGGTGGGGTGTGATCCTTGCGGCTCCACAGTTGATGGCGGGTATGGGTGTTTTGGCTCAGTGGCCATTGCAATAGTCGAGTTATAGATAACCACAACAATTTAGTTGAGTTACCCCGGCTTTTAAGCCAGGGGTGATGAAACCCTGACAAGAAGGACTTTAGTCCTGACAGTTTGAGCAAAAGCCCTTTTCCCGAGGAACGCCAAACCCTCGCCCTAAAGGACGGGGTAAAAGAAGTAGTATCATGGATTGCCAAAGGATTCGTTTGCATTTATGCCTGATGCATTCTATGCTAAAAGCCTTATGAATTCCAAAGAACTTCGTGAAATAAAACTTTCCTCTGAGACCAAATTTAAGGGGAATCTCCTCCATGTGGTCCGTGATGAAGTCCAGCTCCCCAACGGCAAAACCAGCATCCGTGAAGGGATAAAACATCCTGGAGCTGTGGTTATCATTCCCTTTTTAAATGCCACTACGCTCATCATGGAACGCCAATTTAGATATTACCCAAACGAGATATTTTATGAACTACCAGCTGGAAAAACGGATCCAGGAGAGGATTTTCTAACCACAGGCAAACGTGAGCTCCTGGAAGAAACTGGCTATGCAGCAAAAACGTGGACATTTATAAGTCATCTCTATCCCGCCATTGGCTACGCCGATGAGAAAATGGCAGTTTATGCAGCCAACGATCTGACCATGGAGAAAACCGAAAGGGATGAGGATGAGTTTTTAGAAATCATTGAAATGCCTTTGGACCAGGCCATGGAAATGTTAAGGCGTGGTGAAATCACTGACGCCAAAACCATGGTAGGTTTGTTCTGGGCTGAAAAACTGGCTAAGGGAGCGTGGACAGCTTATGCCCGAAGTTGATTTTAAATATGCTTGTGAAGCATCCGATGTGCCAGAAAATGGTGCTCTGAATGTGAATCTGGATGGTGTGGAAATTACCATTTTCCATACACCTGATCGCTTTATTGCCCGCTCTGGTGTGTGTAAGCACAATGGATTTAAACTCGAGCTATGTGACATTACTGGCGACACGGTAACCTGTCCTTTGCATGGATGGAAATACAAGATATCAACCGGCAAGGGGATTAAGCCCAGCTGGACAGTTCTTGAAACCTATCCAGTCGTCATGCGGGCCGAGCAGCTCTGGGTGCAACCGGTAGCTAAGAAACAAGATGAAGATTTCGATACATCAGCTTTTGATTGGTAAACATTCAAACAAGGGGAGGGTGACATGACAAAAATAGCAGTGGTTTTATCTGGATCAGGATTTTTGGATGGATCAGAGATTCAAGAGAGTGTGATCACCATGCTTGCACTGGATCGTGCTGGAGCGAGCTATCAATGCATGGCACCAGATATGGAGCAGATGCATGTGGTAAACCACCTGTCTGGAGAGGTTAGCGAGGGAGAGAGTCGGAATGTTCTGGTGGAAGCTGCGCGTATTGCCAGAACCCAGATCATTGATATCGGTGAAGCCAACCCTAACGACTATGACGCTGTTATTTTCCCCGGTGGCTATGGCGCAGCAAAAAACCTGTCAGATTTTGCAGTTAAAGGTGCCACCAGCACGGTGCAGACCGATGTGCTTCAATTTGCCAGAGCATTCGCTGCAACTGGAAAACCAATGGGATTTGTATGTATTGCTCCAGCAATGATTCCCCATATTTATGGCGCAGATGCCAAACTTACCATCGGATCAGATGCTGATACAGCGGCAGCTATCAAGGAGATGGGTGGTATTCACATTAACTGTCCAGTCGACGATTTCGTGGTTGATGAAGAAAGAAACCTGGTTTCTACCCCAGCCTATATGCTGGATATGAGAATTAGCCAGGTTGCCACAGGAATTGAAAAGCTGGTCCACAAAATTATAGAGATGATAAATGGAAAATAGTGTTAAGGATTTAAAGCAGGTCGCTCACTTCTCAGAGGAAGCCGCCAATATTAATAGCATGTTCAAAAGCGACCATTTGGAGATGGATGTCCTGCTCTTGAATTCCCACCAATACATATCTCCAGTTGTCGAGCCTATTTCAGATATTATTTATTTTGTGCTGCGCGGAGAGGGTGTCTTTGAAGTCGGAGATGAAGTACTGGTTCTGACCCGAAATACCTCCGTTTTGGTAGCAATGGGTGTCAGCTCAGGCATCATCAACGAAAGTGATGAACAATTAACCGTTCTAAAAATTGCTGCACCTCCAGGAATCCATAACCTTAGTTCCTAGGTTGAGAATATGCACGCTCCCATTTTTCCATTACCTACAGTAAATCTGTTTCCTGAAACCACTGCCAGTTACCACATCTTCGAACCAAGATATGTGGAAATGATTGAAAGTGTCTTGGAAGGCGATGGTCTTTTGGCCATGGGCATTCTGAAACCTGGTTATGAGGAAGACTACTATGGCACTCCGGAAATTTATCCAGTGGGGTGTCTTGGCAGAATCCAGTCCTATGAGAAATTGGAGAATGGTAAATACAATATTGTTTTGGAGGGCTTGTTTCGCGTGGGGTTTGGCCAGGTCGTCAAAGACAACCCCTATCGGGTGGCTGAATTAATTGAGCTACCTGAATCTGATTCTGGAAATGATTTTATTGCTGAGCGTGAAGATTTGTTGCTTCGTCTGAACTATCTGGTGGAGCAATCTCCAGAAAACCTTGACTTTACACCTATTCTGGGTGAACAGGAATCGTTCATTGCACTGGTAAATCTTGTAGCCCGGACGTTGCCAATGAAAAATGATGAACAATACTCACTCCTCTCAATGGATTCTGTCCGTGAACGGGCCAATCGCATTTTATGGCTCATAGATGATCAGATAGAAACCATCGAGTTGCTCAAGCGTGTTGACCCCCGAATCACGGATGATATCTCACTGAACTAAATCTTGTTCATTTTAATAGATTTTTAAAACCAAATTTTTCACCTCATGTTTACGCATTTACCCCATGCTTCAGCATGGGGTGAATAAGTCTCTGAGAAATGGGGCTTTAGCCCAAAACATAAAGGTAATGCGTTTGGGCTAAAGCCCAGCGATCAGATTGTTTGAGAACCCCAGCCTAAAGGTTGGGGTAATTATATGATTCACACCAGCACTTAATGTAAAAATCAATTAATTACAAAGTGTGATTTTGATGTCTGTCAGCCTTTCATAAAGTCTTCTGCTGACTTTATCAATTATACATGATAAGATAAATAATTGTCATTAGGAAACTGATGTCTTGGCATGTGCTTTGCAAATGATGAGGTGATGAAAATTCACAAATATGTTAACCGATCATTTATGCAAGGAAGCCATTATGGAGTGTTTTTCTCTATTACGGTCTGATGTCCCAGCCCTGATTAATCACCTCGGGGATTTTGGGGAGGTAATTGCCCCCCATGGGAAAGGGGATGTCTCGTACTCGTTTGAAGTCGTTCGTGACAGCGCTAAAGTTGTTCTGGACTATAACCGGACCCTCTTACCACTCAAAAAGATGTTTCTCCCACCAGTGGAAAAGTTGATGGGGTTCTCATTAAAAAATTTGACCTATGAGCAGGAGAATGTGGAAATCACCCCCAGGGTCTTCTTTGGTGTACACAGCTATGAGATGCAATCCATACTCAGGCTGGACCACAGCATGCTGTCCGGATCTGCTGAATCCAATTATTTCAAACGCCGCCAGTCCTCTCGTTTTGTGGGAATTTCTTTCGAACCAGATGATTTTCACTTCTCCGAAAGTGTTGGCATCATGATAGAAGAAATGGAGGGCTTTGACCTCTTTCTCAATGAAGTTGAAGGGGATTTTCAGGTCTATGTTCTCACAGATCATGGCCAAACACTCCTGGAGGGCTTTGATAAAATCAAGCTTGCCGAACCAGAGATTGTTGAGGGTCGTGAATTTAAGAAAAAATTACGTTATCATTATAATCGACTCCCACGTGTTTTTCAGTATGCCTACCATTCAGATGTCTGGGCAAATGTGGCCTCACGTTGTGTGGGTTGCGGTGCCTGTACGCTGACCTGTCCCACTTGCTTCTGCTTTGATGTTCAAGATGAAGTAACTGTCACTGCTGAAGACGGGATGCGTCAACGTAGCTGGGATAGCTGCATGCTTAGCACCTTCGCAGAGGTTGCAGGTGGTGAGAACTTCCGCGAGAAGACCATCAATCGAACACGTCATCGTCTCTATCGAAAATTTAAATATATCACAGATGAAGAGGGCTTGCCCTGGTGTATTGGTTGTGGGCGCTGCACTGCTTTTTGTCCTGCTGGAATCTCATTGCCAGATATTGTGAATGAGCTCATTCAAGAAGACGAAAAAGCCCAATTTCACCGGACCGTCCGGGTATAGGGAAGGAGGCTGAATATGAAACGCCTGCAAGATGTAGAACATCACGAAACCGAAGATCTCTATTACCCCACGATGTGTAAGGTGACTGGAGCCAAACAAATTACCGAAATGGAAAAATGGTATGAGCTTGAAATGCCAGACGGACAGAGTTTAGGTCATGGTCCTGGTCAGTTTGTGGAAGTATCTGCATTCGGAATTGGTGAAGCACCCATATCTATTTCCAGTTCCCCATCAAAAAATGGCAAGTTCGAACTCTGTATTCGCCAGGTTGGAACCCTGACCAACGTTCTCAAGAAATATGAAATCGGTGATAGCATGGGAATTCGTGGTCCTTTTGGCAAGGGCTTTCCCATGGAAAAACTTTTTGGAAAGGATATCCTGGTTGTAGCAGGTGGAATTGGGCTGGTGCCTCTCCGCTCACTCATCAATTATGTCCTGGATAACCGTAATGATTTTGGCCGCTTGATTATTCTTTATGGTGCCAAAACGCCTGCTGAGCTGCTTTTTAAAGATGAACTTGAAATGTGGAAAGACAGGGATGATGTGGAATTGCATGTGACGGTTGACCAGCCAGATGAAACCTGGGAAGGCAACACTGGTGTTATCACCACGCTGATTCCTTCACTGGATCTCAAACTGAATACAACCATAGCTGCCATCACCGGTCCACCCGTCATGTACAAGTTTGTGGTCATGTCCCTGAAGTCAAAACAGCTTCCCGATGACCAGATATATCTGTCGCTTGAACGTCGCATGAAATGTGGTGTTGGTAAATGTGGTCACTGCCAGATCAATGGTGTGTACTGCTGCCAGGATGGACCCGTATTCAATTATGTCGATCTCAAACCATTGGAGGAGGCTCTCTAATGAAACCACAAGTTGCATTCTTTGATTTTACCAGTTGTGAAGGTTGTCAGCTGAATAAACTCAATTTTGAAAACGATCTACTTGATATATTAAAACATGTGGATATTGTTGAATTTCGCGAAGCCATGGACGACAAGGCAGATCACTATGATATCGCCTTTATTGAGGGGTCTATTACCTCACCATCCTGTGTGGAAAGAATCCATGATATTCGACGCCGAAGTGACTTTCTGGTAGCTCTGGGATCCTGTGCCGTAAATGGTGGTGTTAATGCCATGAAGAACCAGCACCCCATTGATGAAGTTCGTGAAACTGTCTATGGTGCCGATAAGTACCTTTTCGCAACCCTGCCTGCCATGGCCGTCTCATCTGTAGTAAAAGTAGACTATGAAGTTCGCGGTTGTCCCATGACCCAGCAGGATTTTCTTAAACTGCTTATCGCACTGGTTCTGGACAAGCAACCCCCCAAATATGGTTCTCCAGTATGCGTTGAGTGCAAGCTCAAGGAAAACGAATGTCTTTATAATCGTGGCATGGTCTGTCTTGGACCCATCACCAGAGGTGGCTGTGATGCAGTCTGTCCCAGCTTTGGTCAATTCTGTACGGGCTGTCGAGGAATCCTGGACAATCCTAATATTGATGGCATGCTGGAAGTTATGACCAGCCATGGCATCAGTCTGGACGAAGCTAAAAAACGTATGCTGCTCTTCAATTCAAACGAGGTTCAATTATGAGTCGTGATCTTGACATCAAAGTCCATCATCTCACCCGTGTGGAAGGTCATGGAAATATTGTAGTGAATATGAAGGATGGAGTCCTTGAAAAAGCCCATCTCAGTATTGTTGAGCCGCCCAGGTTTTTTGAGGCCATGATGAAGGGTCGCAGTTTTCATGAAGCAGCCATCATCACTTCAAGAATCTGCGGTATCTGCTCGCTTGGTCATCAATTGACCTCACTGGTTGCCACTGAAGATGCACTGGGTCTGGAAATTTCAGAACAGACTGCACTACTCAGAAAACTATTGATCCATGGCGCTACCTTGCAATCAAACATTTTACATGCTTATTTTCTGGCTGCTCCAGATTTTCTGAACGTTGGAAGTGTATTTCCGCTTATTGCCACACATAAAGATGTAGTCCTGAGAGCCTTACGCATGAAACGTCTGGCCAATGATATTGGTGATATCGTTTCTGGTAGAGCCGTGCATCCCATCACACCGGTTCCTGGCGGTTTTTCAAGAATTCCTGAAAAAGCAGAGTTACTGGAAATTAAACGGCGTCTTCTAGAAGAAGCCCTCCCAGATGGTCTTGAAACCATAGAGACCATGAAGGCTCTGGCCGGTGCCATCCCTCAGTTTGAAAGAGAAACAGAATACATTTCCCTGAAGCACCCAGATGAATATGCATTTTATGAGG
Organism: Candidatus Neomarinimicrobiota bacterium; assembly: GCA_016784545.1. NCBI lineage: Bacteria > Pseudomonadati > Fidelibacterota > Fidelibacterota bacterium. Next base: position 3,551 of record JADHUM010000075.1, on the reverse strand, counting down.
GTGATATTTTCTCCTCTGACTCTGGTGCAATTTCCGTCCACAACTATCTTGATGTAACCAATGAATTCATCGTGAATCACTCCACATCAAAACATGCGAAGTACAATAGAGACGCCTATTTCGTTGGTGCCCTCGCTCGCTGGAATAACAACCATGCCCAACTCGGGGAAGAAGCCCTTGCCGCTGCAGAAGCCATGGGTCTCAAACCCAATTGCTATAATCCCTACATGAATACCATCGCCCAGGTGGTTGAAGCAGTGCATTGCATTCTGGATAGTGTACGTATTATCGACAGGCTCATGGAACTTGGTCTCAAAAATGAGAAACCAAACCAGACGCCTACTCGATATGGTCGGGGAATTGGTTCCAATGAGGTTCCACGAGGTATTCTTTTCCATGACTATACCTATGATAACAAGGGCAATATCATCAAAGCCAACTGTATCATTCCAACTGGACAGAATCTGGCCAACATTGATGCTGATATGATGAAACTGGTGCCTGAGATTGTTTCCAAGAGCAAGGAAGAAATTACCCTGAACCTGGAGATGCTGGTTAGAGCGTATGATCCCTGTATTTCATGCTCGGTTCACATGCTGGAAGTTGACTTCATAGAATAGTCCCTATGGCAGCACTAACAGTCATAGGTGTAGGCAGTCGCTTGCGTGGAGATGATGCCATCGGTCCCTTACTTATCGATGCACTCTCCCAGCTATCACATTCTCAATTAGAATTGGTGGATGCAGGGAGTGACACTCTGGGAGTCCTCGAGTATTTCGAAGGACGTGACCATGTGATTGTTGTGGATGCCTGTCAGATGGGTCGCCAAGCAGGGTGCATTGTGGAGTTTGACCCCAATCAAATTGATTTTGTGTTAAAAGATGACCCCCTATCACTTCATGGTCTGGGGTTGGCAGAGTCAATAAAAATGGCAGATTCCCTGGATATGCTCCCCAAAGACTTGAAAATCATTGGTATTGAACCAGAATCAATTCAATTTAATGGCTCACTTTCCGTACCTGTAAAAAAGGCTTTGAAAATGGCCGTTGAAATCGTTGAAGATAAACTTAATCGAGTAAGCCAACTCGCTGAGGCTTAGTTCAATTTGGTGGGCGTTCGTGCCCGGGAGGAAAACAAAAAATGGCAAAAAAAGTACTGATAATAGATGATGACTTCGATCTCGTTGAAGCCATGCGTATCACTTTGGAAGCAGCCGGTTATGATGTTATTGATGCCCAGGATGGGGAAAAGGGTTTGGAGAAGATAAAATCAGAATCTCCAGATCTGGTTATTCTGGATGTCATGATGTCTTCCATGGATGAAGGCTTTCACGTCGCCTACAAAATCAGGGAAAATGCTGACATCAAGGATACCCCCATCGTCATGTTAACGGCGGTTGGGAACCAGACAGGTTTTCAGTTTGATCCAGGCAAAGATGCCGATTTTCTACCTGTTGATGCGTTTTTAGAAAAACCGGTAAATCCCAAAAAATTGGTGGACGTCGTACATCAAAATATTAAGGTCTAAACAGCACAGACTTTAACTGATTCGATAAAAAAAACGGTAGCATGTTGACGCTATTTCCTGAAACACCCACTTTCTCAATTGCCTCCATGCTTCGGCGTGATAAATGGCTTATACGGTTGCGCTGGCTGGCCATTCTTGGACTCTTCTCAGGGGTAATCCTTTTGAAGAGTATTGCCCTTGGTCCTCCTTCCAGTCTGAATGCCATGGCACTGGTTGGTTTCATCCTGGTTGGATTAAATCTCATGTATCTCGCATACGCCTCGGCCAAAAAGCAGTTCGGAATGTCCAATCTGGTTATTCTGCTCAATTTGCAAATGGTCATGGATTTACTGCTACTCACCATTCTGATTTATCTAACTGGGAGTGCAGAAAGCCCCCTATCCTTTTTCTATGTTTTTCACATTATTCTGGCCAGCATTATGTTCCCTGGCGGCTTCTCGTATCTGTATTCTCTGCTGGTGATTATCCTGTATTCAGGTCTCTTGCTCATAGAACAGTTGAGTTTTGTGGGGCATACTTGTTTTTTTAATGACTTTCATCTTATGAATGATTCCAGAATGGTTATTGGGATTTGGTTCATTTTTGTTGTGACTATGATGGTCTCAGCCTATCTGGCCCAAAATGTGACGGAGAGACATCGTCGTGTCCGAGACAAGCTGGAAGCAGCAAATCTAAAACTTCAGGAAATCAACGAAACCAAGACGACGTTTTTCCGCTATGCCAGCCACGAAATGAAAGCCCCCATTGCAACCATTCAATCAACCCTTATGGTTATAGAGGATATTTTGGGTTCAGATGCTGATGAGCGCGTCATCAATATGCTGAATCGGGCAATTGGCCGGACCACTGAAACCATAGGGATGCTTAAAGATCTGGCTGATCTTACCTATGGAAATTTTCAGGAACAGCAAAATTTTGAAAAACTGAGCCTCCGGACATTGCTGGATGATATTGTATCAGATACAAAACCCAATTCAGATCGAAAACACCAGACCCTCACTTTTAGCGCCGCCGATATGCCATTTGATTATTTCGGAGATATCAATGCCCTGGGAAAAATTTTTAAAAATCTTCTATCCAATGCTATCCGCTATACACAGGAATCAGGAAATATTCAGGTGAGTCTGGAAAAAGTTGACACGAACTATGTTGTAAAAGTTGCTGACGATGGACAGGGGATTCCTGAATCAGAGCAGACAAATATATTCAAAGAATTTTATAGAACCCCAACAGCTCGAAAATTGATTTCAGAGGGCACTGGCTTGGGTTTATCAATTGTGATGCGCATGGTCGAACTACATGGAGGTGATATCTCCGTTGAAAGCCTGGAGGGTCAGGGAAGTACGTTTACAGTTCAACTGCCTTTTAAGGAGGGATTGTGAGGAAGGAATCAATCGGCGGGATCATTGTTGATGAGAAGCTGACCTTTGTAAGAATCTTCAATCTTCCTGATGAACCGGACTGGGGTGGTTCTGCACTTGAAGAGTTCTGTTTTTATGGACAGACCGTGAATTTTATCAGTGAAAACATGGATAGTTCAGGCAAGGCCAACCTCTCTGTGACCCTCCACCAGAAAGATTCTGATTCCATCCAGAAAGCGGTTGAAGCCATTGCAGAGTTGCATGAAGATATCAGTGTTGAAGTAATTGAACACGTCTGCCTGCTAACAGTTTACGGTCCTCACTTCAAAGAACGGTGTGGTTTGGCGGCTACATTTTTCAGGGCGTTGGGATTACGAGGTATCAACATTCTTTCCATATCCACATCAATCAGTTCTATCTCAGCTATTGTTGAAGAAAAACATCTTCACGATGCTATCACCGCCTTGCGCGATGTTTTTGATGTTCCCTGATCCAACCTGCTGAACTATTTCAATATTGCTAGGCACCCTGATTCCGATTTAGAATAATAAAAAACCTCGTAAGCGTGTTAAATTATAATGTCTTAAAAAATAATCATAACACACCTACGAGGTGAAGATGCGCAAAGATAAAAAACCCTCCTTCAAAATCAAAGCAAGTAAT
>JADHUM010000074.1 GCA_016784545.1 Candidatus Neomarinimicrobiota bacterium | reverse complement strand
AGAAGCTGGATACCTCTTTTTCACGGATTATTACCGAAATGTTAAGGTGTAAATTAAGGAACCGCCCTGTACGGAACCGTACGCAGGGTGGTGTGAGAGGACGGATAGGGAATTAATCCCTATCCTCCTACTCGATTGACCTATGTACTAATAAAATGAAAATTACAGCCAAACTTACTTTCACACTTCTCCTGATTCTTTTCATCACCCACGGTGCTGCTGAAGAAAGCCCCATTCGTATCAAAGCGGTAGGCGATATCATGCTGGGATCCTACCATCCTGAGGGTTTCCTGCGTCCTGATGAAAAAGGGAGTATTCTTAATTATATCCGACCAGTAACTCAAGATGCAGATATTACCTTGGGGAATTTGGAAGGGACTCTCTGTGATAGCGGACTCACGGATAAATGTGAACCGGACTCTCTGGATTGCTATGTCTTTCGTATGCCAGAAATTTATGGAAAAGATTTAAAATCAGCGGGATTCGACTTTCTATCTATGGCCAACAATCATATCGGTGATTTTGGATCTGAATGTGTCACAAAAACTGAGGAAACTCTGGATATCAATGACATTGGCTGGTCTGGCCGACCGGGTACTTATGGGAGCAAAACCATTAGGGGTGTTGATATTGCGTTCATTGCCTTTCATAGTGGCGGGTATTGTAATAGCTCTCTAGACCTGGAGACTGCTGAAAGCCTGGTGTCAAATCTGGCTCTAGATCATGATATTGTTTTGGTTTCTATCCATGGTGGCGCAGAAGGTCTTGCAGCCATGCATCTTCCAGATAGCACAGAGTATTATATGGGCGAAGATAGAGGACATATGATACAATTTTCTCATCGAATGATTGATGCGGGAGCGGATCTAATTGTGGGTCATGGACCTCATATAGCTCGTGCTATGGAGCTATACAAAGATAAGCTAATCGTGTATTCTCTGGCTAATTTTGCAACATATGGAAGATTCAATCTTCAAGCAGAACGACGATTTGGAGCAATCTTGGATGTGCAATTCAACAGTAGTGGTGATATGGTCAGTGGTAGGCTCATCTCAACTGAGCAAAAGTATTGGGGCGTCCCTTTTGTAGACGGGGAACATCGATTCAGCCATTTAGTTGATTCTCTGACAACAGCGGATCGTCCACAATCAGGTTCCAGGTTAAAGTCAGATGGAACCCTCATTCTGGACCAATAATCATTGCTATCGCTTCCTTTAATAGCCTTGTAGGTCATTGGCCGGAAAAATATATTCATCGTTGTTAAGTGGGGGCCCAATGAGTTTGAAAGCGAGATTTGATCATAAATAATCCAAAGAAATATTATATCGAGACCTATGGTTGCCAGATGAATGAATATGATTCAGAACTGGTCGCAGGTCTTTTAGAAAAAGATGAATATACAAGGACTGAGGTTGCAGATGAGGCCACCCTTATTCTGGTGAACACATGTTCCGTCCGCGAGCATGCCGAGGAAAAAGTGCACGCCCGATTGGGAAATTTGAAGGTATTCAAAGATCGCAATCCTGATGTGAAGATAGGCTTGCTGGGTTGCATGGCCCAAAACCTCAAGGAAGACCTGCTCAAGAGCAAACCATATGTCGACATTATTCTGGGTCCGGACTCCTACCGCAAACTTCCAGGTATGATTTCACTGCCAGTTGATACCAAAGAAAATATTGTTGATACCAAGTTGAGCCGGATGGAGGTCTATGATGATCTGTTCCCTGCAAGACGAGAGGGTATCAATGCCTGGATCTCAATTATGCGGGGATGTGATAAATTTTGTACTTTCTGTATTGTGCCTTTCACTCGTGGTAGAGAGCGAAGTCGCTCAATTGAAAGTATTATTGAGGAAATTAAACAGATCAGAGATGATGGTTTTAAAGAAGTAACTTTGTTGGGACAAAATGTAAACTCATTTAATCATGAGGGACGGCGGTTCCATGAATTGCTCCACGAAGTCTCCCTTATTGAGGGCATTCAACGGATAAGGTATACCTCACCGCATCCACAGGACTTTGACGATGAATTGATTGAGGTACATGCTTCTAATCCTAAGATCTGTAATCATATTCATTTCCCATTGCAAGCTGGAAGCGACGAGGTTTTAGAGCGTATGAACCGGACTTACACCAAGCAACATTTTCTGGATCTTGCTCAAAAAATGAGAGACAATATACCGGGTCTGGCCCTGAGTACGGATATGATTGTTGGCTTTCCCGGTGAAACTGAATCTGATTTTCTTGAAACCCTGGATGTGATGAAACAGGTCAAATTCGACACAGCCTTTACCTTTAAATACTCTTCAAGACCTGGTACAAAGGCCTCCGAGTTTGAAGACACAGTACCTGAGAATGACAAGCAGGAAAGGCTTCAACGCATGATCGCCCTACAGCGTGAGCACACACTTCTGAGAAATCAAGAGCACATTGGCGAACAGGTCGAAGTGCTTGTAGAAAAGAATTCAAAAAAATCTGAAAAACAGCATCAAGGTAGAACACGGTCCAATAAAATTGTTATATTTGATAAAGCAGGTGAAGAACCAGGTGATTTGGTTAAGGTTGAAATCATTGATGCGCAAGGGATCACACTGTTTGGTCGCATCTTAGAGTGAGGGAGTAGATGAAAGAAATTAAAGTTTTTATCACAGTTGCCATACTTCTAACCGTTGTATGGGTATTTACACAGAATGCCACACCAGTGGATTTGAAACTTATGGGGGCAGTATATTCAAACATACCGCTATATTTTGTTATTCTTGGATCTGTGATACTGGGTATCCTTTTTGGGTTCGCCATAACCATTGGGCAGAACCTCAAATTACGAAAAGGTCTAAAGTTGATAGACCGAGAACGTGAGAAACTCCAGGGTGAGGTTGATAAACGTCGTCAGGCTGTTCTGGAAAAAGATGAGGATGTAGAACCCAATAACCAATAGGGGCGGGAACATACCATGGACCTTATCACATTATTAGTTATACTTTTATTTTTGGCAATAGTGGGGCTGTTTGTCAGATACTTCTTTTTTAGCCAACCCAAGAAAATTGGCGCTCGAGGAGCAGAGATTAAAGCACTCAACCACATACTTGCCGGAGAGAAGAAAGAGGCACTTCAGCAATTACGAGAAATTGCACGGAATGAGACTTCAAATCATGGGGCATTTCTCCAGGTTGGTGACTTGTACAGACAGCTTGGAAAGGCTGAGCAGGCTATCGCTGTTCATGAAGATGTTCTCAATCGACAGGGCATTGATGAGGACATTCTGCTCATGGCTCACGAACGTCTGGCAAAAGACTTTGAAGCCCTGAAGCAATATCCCCAGGCTGTTCAGCACGCTGAAGCCATTCTTAAAATTAAAAAGAAAGATCTTTGGGCTCTGCAGGCCTTACATCGCTATGCAGTTAAACGAGGAAAGTGGGCTGATGCCATCAAGGCCTTCCAAAAAGAGAATGCTGCAGGTGGCAAGGCAGATCCCCTATTGCCGGCAATTTATAAAACTGAAGAAGCGCTTCAGTTGAAAAATGCTGGAAAGAAATCTGAAGCTGTGAGCCTGCTAAAACAAGCCATAAAGCTCAACAGTAAGTGTGCTGCTCCCTACTACCAGCTGGGAAAAATTCGTCAGGAAGAGGGTAACTTTAAACATGCTATCGACTTTTTCACAAATTTTGTGGAGCTGGATTCCACAGCCGGAACTATAGTATTTGCTGAGATTGAGAAAATGTATTTTGAGCTGGGTCAATTTGAGCAAGTAGAGCAATTTTACCACCGCCTTCTCCAAAAACAACCTGATAATCTTGAAGTTGTGATAGGTCTGGCCAATTACTTTGAGCGTAAAGGTGAATTCAGAGATGCTTTGTCCCTCCTGGAGGATATTAAAGATCCAGATTATTCAAATTTGAGCTTTATTCTGGGGCAGATTAACATTCTGGAAAAACTTGGTCACAAGGATATACGCAAAGCAACAATTGATGGATTTATTACCTCAGACCGGCAAAAGAGAATTCTCACCTGCCCCGATTGTGGAAACATTAGTGATGAACCTCGATACATTTGTGATAAATGCGGATGGGTAAAGCACGTCTGATTAAAACATCACTTCTGGTGATCATATTCATCGGGAGCATTTCCTTCACTTCTGCTCAAGATGTGGCTGGATTGTTGAATCTCATTCAACTAGGGGAAATGGATAGCGCCCGGACAATTCTTTCCGATCTGAGTTATAAATATCCTGGTCATCCTGGAGTAAGGTACGCACGAGCTATTATGCAAGATGATGCATTGGTTGCTGCCGGCATTTATAAGGATATTGTCCGCAATCATGCACGGAGTGAATACGCTTCATCAGCATTGATGCACCTGGGTGAGTATTACTATGCTCAGGGTCTCTATGTGCAGAGCCGTCAGCATTTTACCAGATTGATACGATCCCAACCAGATCATCCTGATATTATTAATGCAGTAAATCTGACCTTGAGGGCTGGTATTGCTTCCAGACAAATGGATAGTGTCTATGCAGATCTGGCAACCATACTAAATCTTTATCCCAATGTGGCCTTTGATATCCCGGAAGAATTGGATTTAACCCGCATACCTGGTCGCAGACAAAATTCCATAAATAGTCCTGAAGCCCCGCGAAAAGAAGCTGCCCCCATCCGGAGTTTGGGACAGGATCTGAGTGCAGAAAGTACTAAACCAGAGGGGCGATTTTCCCTACAGGCTGGCGCTTTTGGCAATTATGACAATGCCAAAAGACTCGCTGATCAAATCGAATCAATTGGATATTCTACTACGATAAAAGAGCGATCTACCAACGGCAAGACACTTTACCTGATAATGGTTGGGGACTATACCTCAAAAACAGCTGCAACAAGCGTAGCGGATATGCTTGATGCTGCTTTAGGCATTCCCTCTTTCCCGGTAGCCAATAATTAACATGGGAATGTATGTGGTCCGGTGGCCACTGCAGCCTTCAAAGCTGTTATGCCGGTGGAGAGCCGGTGGATAGGTTCGACTCCTATACATTCCCGCTAAACAGCACCATATTTGTATCAGATATCCGACTTAATTCATGAAGAACATTCACATACCAACCCAGAGTCTAAAAAAAATCATCGGAAATAGCTTCGTACTGCTGAATCTGCTATTGCTGGTTGCCTGCAGCCAGGGTATACGCATGAAAAATCTGATAAATTATCCTATCCAGCTCTCCACGCTGGATGCACTTGATACCCTGGGTGTGCCTCCAGATATTGTCAAATACTCAGGTTCTGACGTGACTTCATTCAGGGATATTCCGCGTAGTATTCGCATTCAGGGAAGGCATGAATTAAGACCACTCTGGTCAGGTGATGATCGCGGTTGTTTTCAGGTGGATCAGGATGCACAAGTCTATATATCTGATTTCAATTTCCAGGGGACTGGGGGGGACACTGCACTTATTCGAGTGAGTTCCGGATCTCTCATCCTCGAAAATTGCGATTTTAAACCAAGCGACTTCTGGGCCATCGAAGTTGACTCAGGTGCAATTCTGGAATTGAGAAATGTAAATTTCTCTGCTCAGAGTGCAGGTGCCATCCACATGCGTGGGGGTCAAGTGAAGATATTTGACAGCTTTTTTGAACAGATCGGAAAAACTGCCGTTTATGCAAGTGGAGGTGATCTTTTCGAGCTACATAAGTCCATTCTTCGTAATACCATGGGATCTGCACTGGAAATAAATTCGGTTGCTGAAGTCTGGCTGGATTCAGTGCGGATTATTGATTCCTTCCAGGATGGGATCGCCATCAGCGGATGTGACTATGTTCTGATAAGTCAGGTTGAGTCCCGGGAAAATGGTCGACATGGCTTGAGTTTGAGTGATGCGAAGATATGTGGCATTCTGAATTACTCCGCCTTGGGTAATCTTGTAAATGGGATGCAGTTGAATTCTGTGGATACGCTGCGACTCATCAATTCAGAATTTATTGGGAACGGGGAGAGTGGTGGCGTCATCACAGAGACGCATCGAAGCAGGATAGCTGGCATACGAGTGGGTCACAATGGGGGGGAAGGCCTCCAGTTCACCCAAGGAGAAGAGGTATGGATCAATAATGCATCCTTCCAGGCAAATCCACTTACTGGCCTGACCATAACCTCATTTAAATTGATTGATCTCCAGCAAATCAGTCTTGTTAACAATGGGCAAGGGCTGTTGGTAAGTAATTTTGACAGTTTGGGGATAGATCATAGTCTGCTCAGCTCAAACCGTATGAATGGTATGAATATTAATGGAGGTGATCAAGTATATGCCTCCCAGAACCTAGTCAAGGGAAACAGCTCAGGAGTGGTGATAAAGGAGATTCTCTTTGTTGACCTCGATTCCAATCGGGTTGAGTCAAATATCCTTGGGAGCGATATCCAATCCGTTCCTAAACTTAAAATGAATGATAATGTGTGGGTTTCAAATGAGAGTGGGGCCTACTTCTCGGAAATTGGTTCCATGACCAGCACAGGAGATCAATGGCTTGCTAATCTTGATACAGGTTTTGAGATATTTTCCGCAGATGAATTGCTCATTTCTGGAGCCAGAATTCACAACAATAGGAATGGGGCGCTGCTAAACGAAGTATCTTTGCGGATAGAATCGAGTGTAATTGATTCAAGCAGAGAAATCGGTCTGAAATTGCTGAATAGCAGTGGGATATTGGAAAAGGTCACTTCTACACACAATGGCATTGGATTGGACCTTGGAGAAGGGAGTCAGGCCAAAATTACACAATGTCATTTCAGGGATAATGAGCTGAGCCTCAACGCTGAAGCTTCAGTATCTTTGAACCTGTCCTTTTCTTCAGTGAGCAATTCCAGGAGGGGCATACGTCTTGGAAATTATGCCGAGGCGAGCATCCTCTCAAATCAGTTTAAACTGATAGATGGCTATTCTGTGGAATTAGCAGGACCTCATATACAATCTATACTCATGCGACAGAATGTGATTACAAAAACTGGAGGGGTTCTGAAATCGCGTGCTTCTTCGGGTGACATTCAACTGCAAAGTAATACTTTTGCCAACAACATAGGTGGCATTCAAGCTGCCAAAAGATCACTCCATGCTGTGGATCATAACATATTTTACCATACTGGCATACCTGATCGTCAAATGTTAAGGCAGGAGAACTTATTTAAATGGAACTGCATCTATCCTGCAACTGCAAGTGATCAATCTGCCTCGACGGAGTCTCAGAATATATATAGCGACCCTGATTTTGGTACGAACCACTACTTAGCTCCGACCTCGCCATGCTTGCATGGAGGTGATAATGGATTACTCATTGGAGCTCTGGGAGCCCAGCCTACAACTCGTCCAAGCCTTCAACCATAAAGATGGGAACGTGAGGGCATTTAGATTGTATAAATCCCGTATGTGTGGTAATAAAACCGGATTCAAACCAATTCATTAAGAGGCATAATCGTAAAAATATGCAAACCTCAATTAGACTGATATTCCTGCTTCTCTCATGCACTGCCGCCTATTCTCAGGTAGGAACCTGGGAAAAAATTCCAACACTCACAGAAATCAGGACCATGCTGCCCCTGGAAGACGAAGTCATTATGGCCAGCGATGGCGGTCTCCTGGTCTTTGATAAAGCCAATGGGTTGTTTAGCTATGGTGTACAGAGTGGACTAACAGAAAACCTTGATCTTACTTCTACCTATATAGACTCAGATAATCTGCTATGGATTGGTGCTCGGAGTCCAGGACCAATTGTGGAAGTGATGGATTTGAACACATCTCAATTCCTGAGAGTAGAGTTTGTGGATCTGGATGAAACAAACAGTTTTGTTCAAGTGGGAGATTCGGTGTATGCCACCTATAGGAATGATCTTGGAGGTGGGTTATTGCTGTATAGGAAGGGCGCAGAGGTTATTGAATATCTTGACATATTTAACAACTTCCCAAATCAGAGCACAATGGATTTGAGTTTTGTGGGAGATATTGGCTATGTAGATGGTAAGCTCTATTTCAGGACAAATCGCGAGATATTGTGGGTTGAATTGGATGGCAGGAATTTAAAGGATCCAGTGAATTGGAATGTGGATCCTATCCCTGCTATTGCTTCTGATATGAGCAGGAGTCTCCCATACATGAACTCTGTTCTAATCGCTGCTGGCAGCAGAATCTATGAGTATAATTTTGATAATTACTTCGGGCGATATTTTTCAGAAGATGAAATTTCAGATATGCACGAATCTCCTACAGAAAGTAACACGCTGATACTCGCTACGGATGTCGGTTTAGTTTCATTCAATTTACAGACTCAAGTAGATACTCCCATTTATAATCTTGCTCATATCAATAGCATTGAACTGTTCGATGATGAAATATGGGTGGCCAGTAGCACTGATTTTTTATCACTATACAAGGATCAGCTATATGAGCCATATTCAGCAAACCGACCGGGAGACCATAGTTTCAACAAACTGCTGGTGGATGCCTCTGACCAGCTTATTGGAGGGGCACCAAATGGGTTCAGCATATATTCGGACTTTGGCTGGCGAACCATAAAGGCTGGAAATTTTAATTCTGATTTTGACGAAGATTCATATAACTGGAATGAAATGATTGTCGGAACGCTCGATTTTATAGGAAATGCTCCTGTTGAAGACATTGTTTCTGATGGTGATGGAAACACATTTTTCACGCTCCAGGGGCGGGGTGTTTTCAAACTTGATGATGAGCAGCCTGGAGAATCTAAATATTTCAGTGCATCAGATGGTAGCCTCGAGCCGACTTATAACAGTGATATCTATGTGCTACCAGGGCAAATGTCTGTTGACAGCAAACACAATGTGTGGGTAACCACGAAATTTGTCAGAGAAGGGGGTGGGGTTCTAAGTATCCTGACTCCTGACGATAGTGTCTATCACATATACCAATATCAGGGTGGCTTGAATAGTAGATCGGTCAAGTCTATTGCAATCGATGACAATGATATGGTCTGGTTGGGATCTCAGGTGCGAACGGAACTTCAAGCCTCTGGGGGTATTGACTTCCTGGAGATTGTAGATGGTTCCCTTCGAAACGATATGGAGATAAATGTCTCACATCTGTCTACTGATTCCCCCCTGGCTTCAAATGAAATATTGCAGTTGGAGGTGGATACCCACAACACTTTATGGATTCTTACACCATCAGGTGTACAAAGTATGTCGCTTCCAACGCGGTGGCTGACCAGCTCAGAGCTAAAAAATCATGCCAGCCTCTATATGTCACAGATAGAAGCAGACTATTACGAATATTGGCAATTGACAGATTATAACGTCACAAGCTTTGAAATAGATCAGAGGGGGAATCACTGGTTCCTCTCTGACAATGCAGGTGTACATGTTCTGCAGGACAATGGGCGGTGGATAAATGGTGGTTATGGCTATAACACCAGCAATTCCGGCTTGTTGGACAATGAGATCTATTCTGCCGCATTTGATGGAGAAACGGGACGAACGTATTTATCCACCCCCAAGGGTATCTCTCTCTTAAACACACCCTTTGCACAACCTAAAGAGACCTATTCCAGCATACATATTTATCCGCAACCATTCAATCCAGACATTCATGAAAAGGTCATTATACAAGGGTTGATGGACAACTCTTCAGTGAGAATTCTTACTGTTCAAGGTGCCCTGGTAAAAGAACTGACCTACCTGAATGATGATGTACAGGGTTATGAAGCGCAATGGGATGGTCGCGATGAAGCAGGGGATAAGGTTGGCAGTGGCGTTTACATATTATTTTTATTCAATGATGAAGGAGAAGCAGCCAGCCAGAAATTAGCTGTGCTACGCTGATCTATTGATGAAACTTAAATCCATAAATCACTCAATCATTAGATTCTACCATCTTTTCAGAAAACACATTTTGCATCGTGATGTACAAATGTTCATCTCACCTATTACAGTTAAACATATTGAACGATATCGCTTAGCTGGGAAATATATTTCTCCTGGATCCAGAGTTCTAGATGCAGCCTGTGGAAGTGGGTATGGCTCAGCATTCCTAAAAGATTGTGATTATGTGGGGATAGACCTGGATGGGTCCGTACTTCAGTATGCCAGGCAAAACTATTCCGGAGTTTTTGAGCAACTTCCCATTCAGGAGGTTGGCAAGCTTGGCAAATTCGATGCAATTATTTCCTATGAGACGCTTGAGCATTTAGATGATCCCATAGTGGGAATGGCAGCCTTAATATCCACTTTAAAACCTGGTGGATGTTTGCTACTCAGTTTTCCCCTAAATCATCCTGATGATATTTACCACAAGACAATATTCACCCCAGAGAGGGTTGACGATCTGTTTAATGAATGTTTTGGTTCACGTATTTTTAAACGAACCAACTTTTACCAGTCAGCCATACTCATTGATGATTTAAAACGGGATTTATCTGAATCAGATGAGGGCACTTTAACCGTACTTCTTGAGGAAGTTGTGGATTAAGAGTTTGTCTGATAAAACTTTTTAGCGCAGAAACAAAAAACGAGGACTTTAATCCTCGTTTTTCTTTATCATCAATCTCTGATTAATCGTTAATCATTCATCTCCGTGATGTAGCGTTCTGCCTCCAGAGCTGCCATGCAACCGTTGCCTGCTGCTGTGACAGCTTGACGATAGACGTGATCGCGGACATCACCTGCTGCGAAAACACCTTCAATATCAGTAGCCGTTGAATCGGGCTTGGTGATGAGATATCCTGTTTCATCAGTCTTGAGCTGATCTTTGAAAATCGCTGTATTCGGTGTGTGACCAATGGCCATGAAAATACCATCAATGGCTTGTTCCCTGGTTTCTCCAGTAACCGTGTCTTTTAATATGGCACCGACGACACCACCTTTATCAGGCTCTCCAAGAACTTCGTCAATAGTTGTATTCCAGAGGACTTCAACTTTTGGGTTATCCAGGACGCGTTTGCGCATGATTTTCGAACCACGGAATTCATCTCTCCTGTGTACCAGATAAACTTTAGAAGCAAATTTGGTTAAAAATCCCGCCTCTTCCAGCGCTGAATCACCACCACCAACCACGAATACTTCTTTGTCGCGGTAGAAAAACCCATCACAAGTAGCACAGGCAGAGACTCCAAAACCCTTAAGCTTTTGCTCAGAAGGCAGCCCAAGGTATCTGGCAGACGCGCCAGTTGCTATAATCACTGCGTCAGCAGTATATTCTTTATCACCAACGCTGACTTTGTGCGGTTTTGATGAGAAATCGACTGCAGTGACATATTCAAATTTTGATACGGCCCCAAAACGAACAGCTTGCTTACGCATGACATCCATCAGCTCTGGTCCAGTAATTCCTTCTTCAAAGCCTGGGTAATTCTCCACATCATTCGTGGTTGTTAACTGACCTCCGGGTTGATCCCCTTCAAATATAATGGGCTCAAGATTTGCTCGCGCCGCGTAAATGGCAGCTGTTAATCCGGCTGGTCCAGAACCAATGATGATAACCTGTTTGTGGTTTTGTTCTGACATAATGTCTCCAGTTATTTTATCAAGCTCCACCATCTTTATGTGGTGATAGCGAATCATTCATTTTCAATGTTGCGTATACTTTGACACCCCAAAATCAGATTTGTTACAAAATCATTCGCTTTCGGTGTCAATCCCCAGATCATCAATTTTGCGATAGAGGCTACTCAATCCTATACCCAGAATATCGGCAACTTTGGCTTTATCATTTTCGCATTTCTCGAGCATATGAACAATATGCTTTTTTTCAAAACTGCGGCTGGCTTCCTTGAGATTATCTGGATAGCCAGAGCTCGAACTTTCAACTGTCCGCTTGGGCAAGTCTTCCAGAGATATCATATCTCCGTCACTTAAAAGTACGGCTCTTTCTATAATATTCTCCAGCTCTCTTACTTCACCCTTCCAGTTATAATTCACCAGATTTTTCATGGCATCATTGTCCACACCAATGATTCTTCTTTTTAACTCATTATTGTATTTATTGACAAAATGAGTGACCAGAAGAGGAATATCATCCTTTCTTTCTGACAGGGCTGGCAGATAAATCTCGATTATGTTGAGTCTATAGTACAGATCTTCACGAAATGAGCCTTTTTCGACTTCCTTGGCCAGATCTCGGTTGGTCGCTGCGATAATGCGAACATTTATGGGGATAATCGTATTGCTTCCCAGGGGTTTGATTTCCCGCATCTCAATTACTCGAAGAAGCTTAACCTGTACCTGGAGCGGAATTTCTCCAACTTCATCCAGAAATAGGGTACCTCCAGCCGCTGCCTTGAAAACACCATCTTTATCTCTTGAAGCTCCCGTGAAAGCACCTTTCTTGTATCCAAACAACTCAGATTCGAAGAGCGTTTCAGGAATGGCACCACAGTTAATAGCCACAAATGGTCTGTGAGCCCGCTCCGAACGAGCATGGATGGCTCGAGCCACAAGTTCTTTACCTGTACCACTCCGACCAGCCACCAATACAGTTGATGTGGAGGGCGCAACCTTATCAATCAGTCTGTACATGCGTTTCATGGCGATGCTCTCACCGATGATATGCTCATAGTTGTACTTGGCTGATATTTCCTGCCTCAGGAAGCGAACCTCTCGTAAGAGCTCTTTATGAAGATCAATGTTCTTTATTCTCAAAATAAGTTCATCAAAATCGATGGGTTTGAGGATGTAGTCAATAGCCCCCATGCGCATGGCGTTGATAGCGGTCTCAGTCGATCCATACGAAGTAACCAGGATCACAAAAGTGTCGGGAGCCTGTTCCTTTACCTTTTGAAGGAGAGTGACACCGTCGAGCTCTGGCATTTTGATATCAGAAATAATGATATCGTAATGAATCTCCTTCATCATTTCCAGGGCAACTGCGCCATTCTCGGCTGTATAGGTTAAAAATCCTTCATCGGTCAATACTTCGGACAAAGAGTCTCTGATTTCCTGCTCATCATCAACAATGAGAATAGATGTATCCATATTTATGATTCCTTCGGTATTTCGATGAGGAAGGTAGCCCCTTCACCGGGTGTGCTGTTTACATTCAACGAGCCCTTCATACTGTTAATAATCCCATGGCTCACAGAAAGTCCCAGACCTGTTCCTTTACCTATATCTTTGGTGGTAAAGAAAGGTTCAAATATTTTATCCAAAACCTCAGGTGTCATTCCACCTCCGTTATCCGTCACATTTATTGAGACCGAAGAGGTATTTGCTGAGGTCGTGATCATAATTGTGTCTCCGCTCTCCCGCATGGCATCAAAAGCATTCACAAGCAGGTTCACAACGACCTGATGCAATTTATCAGGCGAGGCTTTAATTCTTGGGAGGTTGGGGGAGAGGTCAAGTTCTATTTTTATTTTCTGACTTCGATTATCATAACTCATGAGTCCCACAGCATTTTCAACGACATCATTGATTTGTACTGTCTGTACATCAGTGGCAGGTGGTCTGGTAAAATCGACCAGTTCATGTACAATTTTGGTAATACGCTCAATATTGGCTCGAATTCTGGCTAATTTACCAATATGATCAGGGTTGTCCATTCTGCGCTCAAGGAGTTGAACCAGGGAGGAAATAGAGGTAAGGGGATTACCAATTTCATGAGCCACACCTGCTGCCAACTGACCGACAGTAGCCAACCGGTCTGATTGCCGCATCTGATGTTCAATGGTTTGAAGTTCTGATATATCCCTGATGATCTGGGATCGTCCCAGGACTTTCCCATTGGAAAGCAATGCGGACTCAGTGAGGTTTACGGGGATTGTCCTGCCCCGGTTATCCAGACGTTCGGTTTGGTAGTTCTTAACCTCATTGGCTTTGGTGATACCATAGGCCAGACAGAGAAGCTCTCCCGATTGCATGAGCTTATGAGGAATCATTATTCCAATAGCTTCGCCAATAGCTTCATTGGCCGTCCAACCAAATAACCGTTCTGCGCCCTTGTTCCAGCTCTGTATGCGATTGTCCTCACCAATGGTAATAATGGCGTCAGCAGAATTCTCAACAATATTTCTATAACGGCTCTCTGTGGCTGAAAGCTGATCGACAAGCTGAATTCGGAAGTGATAGACAATCCAGATGGTCCAGCCACCCAGCAGAACAAAGACAAGAAACCCTCTAACAGCCAGGCCAATGATGACTGATGCTTCAAGCGTTTTCTTGAAAATCTGATGTTCAAGTATCTCCCAGACACCCAGAATAAACAGGATAACACTGAAGCTTGCCAGGAGGAGCCATCCCAGGTGGAAGAACCGTGCTGTTTCTAATAATTTGCGCCAATACTTGAGCATATCGTTGAAGGTAATTCTCAAAAGTGGGAATACTACTAATAAGGGCAAAAAGGTAATATTTGCTTTGGAGTTGCTCTGATGTGAAGTATCCCTAACTTTGAAGGTTATCCCACAAGCAAGGGATTCCTGAGGGCAAAATATTTTGATTCGATCTAACCCAATTAGCTTACATCTGCGAGTGACATAGTGGCATCGCTCAGGGAGATATACCTATGAATCCTATACGTATGTCACGTGTTGAATCAGCCATTAGGATCGGTCTTAAATATAACGAGGCTTTCAATAAGAATGATGTGAAAGCCTTGGCAGAATTAATTACTGTAGATTGTATCCTGGAGTCCTCTGGCCCGACTCCCGCAGGGGCTGTTTATTCAGGGAAATCGGAGCTGACTCAGTTTTGGGAGGATTTTTTTAAGGTACATCCTGGTGCTCGTATTGAATTGGAAGATATCAGCAGTCTTGGATTCAAATGCATTATGCGCTGGCGCTATGATTTCCCGGAAAATATAGGGGAACTGGCCAATCTCAGGGGAATAGATATTCTAGAACTAAAGCAGGGTCTGATCTGTAAAATCTGGTCCTATGTTAAAGGGTAGTGAATCCTGGATGCTCAGGTACCATGCTTTCTGGCCAAACCAAGTGGCGTCGGTAGAGAACGGCTAATCAATGGAATATCGAATCAGTCTTCTATGAAAAAGAAAGTCAAGAGATAAATTATTCCCAGAACCTCTTTTTACAGATGGTTTCCTGACGGTACGTCCTACCCCGTCCATGTAAGTTTTCTAGCCTTTGTTGCGAACAACAAGGTTGT
>JADHUM010000073.1 GCA_016784545.1 Candidatus Neomarinimicrobiota bacterium | reverse complement strand
CTGCTGCAAAAAGGGTGTTCGGGATACCAGCTTTTGGATATTATGCCTTAGGTGATGGTATTTCGGCCATTCTGACCAGAAATCCTGGACAAATCAACCCGATTTACACCAAGAAACACCGATATCGACAACTTGACCTGATTTTTAACTGATATAACGGGGGAACTTCAATTCACATAACACTTTGTATTTTTAACATGAGGTGTAGTTTTTAAGCCAAATATGAAATTATTTATCGGATTTATCATTCTACTCGCATGCTTAGTTGTCCAGGCACAGGACTCAAGCTATAGCTATGCTGGTTGGGGCAAGCCTGGATCTGCTCAATCGGTCCCCATGAAAGTCTTGAAGGATACATCCTTCACATTGGTGATCCTCAAGGGGGAAAACCCTGTCCTCATCAAACGATTTGATAAGCAGCATGCTCTCCACGAACATATAGAAAATGAATATGATGAGCGCGGTAACCATCGCTCCAGCAAACGTTTTGATGCCATGGGTCGGCTCCGAGAAGAGAGCATCTTCCAAAATGATCCCACAGAAATGGCATTATTTCGAACGATTTTTGGCAATACCTTTGTCCCGGCCAATTCCAACTTTATGATCCGCCGGGAATACAATGAATTTGAACGTGAAACAGGTTATTTCATCGTTGGTGTCATGGGAAGAACACTGGCTTCCCGTGTCACCTTGTATCGGGAGGATAGACGTAAAGATCGTGAAATTCTCCGAGATGACCTTGCTGGCAAAGTGCTCATCGAAAGACGCTACAAATATGTTGATGCTGAAAATCGTACCGTGCTGGAAGAGTATGACGGTTCCGGTAAAATGTTACAGCGGGTGGTGCTCTTTGACCACCATGATATAATCCAGGAATAATGAATAAGGAGGATATATGCAAAGAAGTGTGTTAATGATATTGATCCTGAGTTTCGCCAGTTTCGGTTTCGCCCAGGATGTCTTTGAAGACTCTCTAGTTCTAGTAGATCCCGTTACTGACCTGCTGATGCAGGCAGAGGTAGCACACGATGCCAAGGATTACGAGGCCACCATGAAACTCCTTAAGGCCGCCGAGGAACTCGATGGCCAAAATGAAGAGGTGATATGGAAGATCAGTCGCGGATATTTCGATTTTGCTGATCGTAAACCCAACGATACTGAATACAAAAAGAAGTACATCTATGACGGCAGGACATACGCTGAAAAAGCACTTGCTCTGAATGATAAGAGCGCAGGTGGACATAAATGGTATGCCATTCATCACGGTCAAATTGGTGAAGCCGAGGGTACAGAGCAAAAAATTAAAAACTCCTATGGTATGAGAGATCATACCATGCTGGCCATCAAATATGATCCATCAAATGCAGGGAATTACCACGTCATGGGGCGCTGGCACTATGCCCTGTCAGATTTATCATGGCTTGAACGGCAGGTCGCCAGTATCATTTATGCCACACCACCGGAAGCTTCTTTCGAAGAAGCTCTGGAATTCTTTAAGAAAGCCCATGAGCTGGACAAAAAGGATATTCGCAACATGCTTTACATCGGATACTGTTATGATGAGCTTGATAATGAAAAAGAAGCAGCTGATTGGTTTAATATGGCTATTAATGCAAATGCTACTAGCGAAAGCGATCGTGGTTTGCAAGCAGAGGCAAAAGAAGCTCTCGACGATTTATAAAGATATCCATGAAGAGGGCACTCGATATGAGTGCCCTTCTTTTTTTACTATAAGGAAGTTCCATGATCACCCCTGATCCTATCCGCCCGGGAGCCACTTTTGCAGTAATCTCTCCGGCCTCAGCCCCGAAACCTGAACGACTTGGCCGGGGGCTTGATTATCTCCGCTCAAAAGGCTTCAAAATTAAGGAAGGACCCAACCTCCGCGGTAAGAACAAGTATCTTGCAGGATACGGTCCTGAGCAATTGGCAGATATTCACTGGGCTTTTGAAGATGATGGAATAGATGCCATTATTTGCAGCAGGGGAGGGTATGGTACTCCGCGTTTCCTTGATGATCTGAACTATGAGCTTATTGCCCAACATCCAAAATTTTTTATCGGGTATTCCGATATAACAGCCCTCCAATGCGCTCTGGCCGTGGAAACAGGATTGGTTACAATTTCTGGTGTTATGGCAGCCGTTGAAATGGCGGCTGAGGAAGGGATTGATCCCTATACCGAACAGGTGTTTTGGGATTTAATAAGCAAACCCATGACAGGTCAGGTGCTTAAAAACCCTAGCGATATGCCCCACGCAATTCTATCCCCAGGAAAGGGGGAGGGACCCCTGGTAGGCGGATGTCTTTCCTTATTCAACAATCTCATGGGAACCCCTTATTTTCCAGATGTGTCAGGTGGTATCATGGTTTTGGAAGATATTGGAGAAAACGCACAACATCTGGATCGCATGCTCAGCCAATTCAAGATGGCTGGATTTTTCCATGGAGAAGATCGGATCAATGGACTCATGTTGGGTCAGTTTATTGACACCTGGGAAAATGGCGACGAAGATGATTTTCTTTTAGATGAACTGGTGCGAGATATTATTGGCGATGTCGACTTCCCCATTGTTTCAGGTGTGGCCTACGGTCACGGCATGCGAAAAATGACGCTCCCCTTGGGTGCCCAAGTGAAACTGAATGGCAACGATGGAAGTTTGACACTCTTATGATGATAGAATGGACAGAATGGCTGGGATATGCTGCCTCCGTGGTGGTGGCCGTTTCGCTGACCATGACAAATATACGTCGTTTAAGGTGGATAAATTTGGTTGGAGCCGTAGCATTTACAATTTATGGAGCTATTCTGCAACTCTATCCAATCCTGGTTGTCAACGGCTTTATTGTGGGCGTGAATATCTATTATCTCGTGCGAATTGCCCTGACAAAGGAGCATTTTCATCTGATTCCAATCTCATGGGATACCAGTATATTCCTGCCCCGATTTATCGAATTTTATCTACACGATATCCGCAAGCATTTTCCCAATGTTGTTGTTGAGGAGTTACGACAGTACCGTTCAGTATTTATTACCAGAAATGTGGTTCCTGTCGGGCTTTTTATCTATGAGCGATTGGAGAATGGGATTATTCAGATTCATTTGGATTATGAGATACCCATGTACCGTGATTACGAGAGCGCTCGCTATTTTTTCCGGGAGTTCCGCGAGATGGTCCAGGAAAAAGGATTTCATACTTATCTCGCCTATTGCAATGTGCCTGTTCATCAACGTTATTTGCGACGCATGAAATTCATAGAGGATGCCAAAGAACCGGGTCGCTTTATTCGTGAAATGTAGAATTAACTAACTAGTTCAGGAGAATCACCATGATCCGCAAAATAGTCAGCTTCATTTTGATCCTTAATGCTATTGTCCTCGCTCAAAATCTTCAACTCCATTATGAAGCCTCTGGAGAAAGAGAGTATATTGTCTCGACCCTTGAAATGTTTAAACCAGACCAGTATGGTTCCACCTTCTGGTTTGTAGACATGGAGTACAATGCTCCAGGTATGGGTGGTGTATCGCTTTCATACTGGGAGATTGCCAGAGCATTCACTTTGCCTGTGAGTAACCTTTCTGCCACTATACAGTACAATGATGGCGTGGCTTACTTTGGGTCGCTGGGACAAGTTTGGCTAGTTGGTCTAAACTATTATCTGGATCTCGGTTTTGTGGCTCTCCCTGTGGATGTGCTCTATCGTGCGGCTCAGCATGCAGATTCACCTGATTTTCAACTGACAACAACCTGGTTCATACCCATCATGGATGGCAAAATTGAATTTTCAGGATTTTTGGATTTCTGGTCTCAGGATGAATTTGGTACTGATGAAAAACAGTTTGTGATTCTCAGTGAACCCCAGATCTGGTACAATGCGACGGAGCATCTTTCCGTGGGGACTGAAGTAGAAATCAGTAATAATTTTGTTTTTGGAGCAGATGGTGTTCAAGCACTTCCCACCCTGGGCCTCCGCTGGACTTTTTAACCTACACTAAAATTTAATTTGATAGAATGAGGCTGTCTCGGAACCTGAGGCAGCCTGTTTTCGTCCCCGGCTTCATCAGATTATTGACAATATCAACCAAGCCAGACTTGTTACTCACCTTTTCAAAACAAGGGTGCGACAAATGTTGTTCGCATGCTTTTAAACCAAGGTTAATGGATATCGGCATCTTCGTAGATAACAACAATAATATCAACAGTTACACACCCAAGAATATACCTTTCCACCCCTATACCTCACCACCTCTAACCCCTAACCCCGAACATCTAACCTCTCACCCCTGTTAAGATTAAAAAAAAAGAGACCACCCTTTTAGGACAGTCTCTTTTGATTGCTGGAATGTTTGGTTTAGGAGACTTGTCGCAGTCGTTCGTTGGTAAATAGAATAATATCGTAGGGATCAGAAATACTTGTAGTGGAGGGGATAGAGAAAATCTTGGCATCTTTCCCTGTCTCAAGACTTCCAATTCGAGCAGCTAGTCCCAGAGCTTTGGCTCCATTGAGTGTTGCCATTTTGATTATTTCTTCTGGTTTGAAACCGTATTCAGCAGAAGCAGATCTCATTTCAGCCCGAATATCCATATGCTCTGCAAATGTACCCAGACAAATATTAAAACCTTTTTCCTGTATCAATTGACCAGGGGCTGTACCCAATTCCCATTGGCGATCGAAACGGGGATGAAGGCACATATGGAAAACTTCAGGTCTGGCTTTGAGCAAATCCAATTCTTCCTCTTCCAGCATGATAACCTGACTTAAAATGGTTTCCTTTGCTGCAAAGGCACTATTTATAAAGTACCGCAGGGGTGAGGTGCGTGGTGGTTGCCATCTGTAATCCATATCCGCTTTACCCAGGAGGTATTGATAAATCCGCCCCTGTCCCTTCATGAAAAAGATATCCTCGTCTTTCATAAATGACATGGGTATGGCAGTCCTATCTTCAGATCGAGAAATTTGTCTGAAAACTTCTGGCCCCAGATTAAATAAGAACTCGCCAGCGTGATGAAAGCGAGTTAGATCTGTATTGGTAAAGCGCCCTCGTTTATTCCAGATTTCAAACCCATTGCTATCCCTGAAGCCATGCAGCATTTCAAAAACGACTGAATAGAGTCCAGAATGCTCGAGGTGCTGGCTGATTTCAGGGTGTCTCGTACGGATACCAATGGCAGCTGTCCCATAATCATAGCCACGTTTGATGGCGCTGAGAAGTTCACTCTCAACTTCAAGTTTGGAGCTAAGTCTGGATGCATTTTTTCCTGAGTGAAGCCAATTTAAAAAAGATCCTCGAGGGGTTGTCTGTGGATCAGCAACAGGGTAGTCTGGATGGAACAGAGCATTCACCAGAGCGGGGCAAACCACGGAATGACCGAGATTTTGAACGCTTTTTTTATCGCCGGTGAAATCGCTTTGTTTTCCAATCGCTGTAATTTTCCCCTCAGCGACGGATATATATCCATCTCGGATTGGTTCAGAGACAATTGGGAGTATCCATTCAGAAAAAAATATGCGTTCTATCATGCCACAATGTAATTAGGAATTATGAATTACGAATTAGGTTTTGAAAATGAGTCTCAGCTTGTGCGCTTTTTGTCTATATTGTCATCCATGACTGAGAAAATATCCGAACACCGAAAAAATATTGATGATCTCGATTTAGAGATTTTAAAACTGATCCAGGACAGAATTGATCAGGCTATTATTATTCGAGGTTTAAAAACGGAACAGGACATCCCACTTTTCACCCCGGAGCGAGAAAAAGATTTGATAAATCGTCTCATTGATAAATCAGCAGGACGGCTCCCAGCTGAAGTTGTGGAAGATATCTGGAAAACCATCATCAAGGGTGGAAAGCGAACGGGGGACATTCAATAATCTTAGCATTACTTGCGAAAGTTCGCTATTGTGGCATAAGAATTGAACCTTTTTTGGCAAACAAAATTTATTTATAACCCGTCATAAGGAGTTACACATGAGTAGAAAAAAAATATCACTTATCGGTGGTGGACAGATTGGTCAGATTCTGGCTCTTATCTCTGCCCAGAAACAATTGGGTGATGTGGTTCTTTTAGATATCCCTGACTTTGAGGGACCGGTCAAGGGCAAAGCCCTGGACCTCATGGAAATGCGCCCGCTTGAAGGATATGATGTCAATATTACTGGAACCAGTGACTATGCTGAGATTGCTGATTCTGATGTAGTAATCATCACTGCAGGTGTACCTCGTAAACCAGGCATGTCCAGAGATGATTTATTGGGTATTAATCTCAAAATCATTTCCAATGTCGCTGAGAATGTAAAAAAATATGCCCCCAACGCCTTTGTGATCGTGGTCTCCAACCCATTGGATGCCATTGTATATGCATTTTATAAAGTTTCTGGTTTTGCGAAGAATAAGATCATCGGAATGGCCGGGGCTCTGGATTCTTCACGCTTCAAGGCCTTTATCGCAATGGAGACGGGCTATTCAACCCAGGACGTTTCCTGTCTTGTCCTTGGTGGACATGGAGACACCATGGTTCCCCTGACCCGCCTGGCCACAGTAGGTGGTGTACCAGTAACTGAATTGTTGGATGCCGAAACATTGGAAGCCATCGAAAAACGGACCAGGATGGCTGGCGGTGAAATTGTGAAGCTGTTGGGCAATGGCTCAGCCTTTTTTAGCCCCGCCCAGTCCGCCATAGAAATGGCCGAAGCTTATTTATTGGATAAAAAGCGTGTCATCCCCAGCGCTGCATTGTGTGAGGGTGAATACGACATTGATGGTTTATTTATCGGAGTTCCCTGTGTTATTGGCGCAGGCGGTATCGAAAAAATTATCGAAGTCAAACTTAATGATGATGAAAAAGCAGCGCTTAAAGTCACTGCATCTCATGTTTCAAGTGTGGTTGCTGAAACCAAACTCTAGATATCTGACTATACGGGAAAAGGGAGTGCAGAGCCACTCCCTTTTCCATTTATATGCCCGGGTGTCCTTCCTTCTGGTCTTCTTGAGCTTCTCAGGGTGTGATACCAATTTTGTTCCTCAGATTAATAGAATATTAAGTCCACAAGCCCAGGCCCTTATTGATAGTGCCTTTGCTCCTTTTGGGGCTGATACACTTGTGGACCATCATGTCCATATCCTGGGTCTTGGGAATACGCCAAGTGGTATAGAAGTGCATCCAGATACCCGATCATATTTGCACCCCTTTAAGCTGACTCGATTCAAATACTTCATGGATGCCGGCAGTGTCACCGACGAAGCGTTTGCTGATGAACAATATCTGGAATATCTCCTGGCCCAGATCGAAAAAACCCCTGGTGAATTTCGAGTCAACGGCTTGGCTTTAGATCGTTTCTACAAGGAAAATGGAGATCCCGATCCAGAAAACTATGAGATTTATGTCCCTAATGAATATGTCGTGGGGCTGGGGAAACAGTACCCCGATAAAATTATCCCTGTTATATCAGTGCACCCTTACAGACTGGATGCTGTGGCTGAACTGGAGAGGTGGGCATCTCAAGGGATTCGGGTTGTCAAATGGTTGCCTAACGTGCAGGGAATAGATCCATCATCCCCCCTTTGTGATCGATTTTATACAGCATTGAGTCGGCTGGATATGGTGCTATTGAGCCACTCAGGAACAGAGCTCGCACTGGACTCTCACGGGAGACAGCATCTTGGTAATCCTCTATTATTGCGTCGAGCACTTGACGCCCAAGTGAAAGTCATCGTCTGTCATTGTGGAACTTCTGGGACGTCACAGGATCTGGATGATCCCCTGCTTCCTGAAATGGACAATTTCTCACTCTTTTTGCGCCTGTTTGATGACCCCGGCTATGATGGACTACTCTTTGCTGATATTTCCGGGATGACCCTGGTCAACCAAGTGGGAAATTCTTTAAAGGAAATTTTAGCACGCAAAGATTTGCATTCCAGACTTTTTTATGGAAGTGACTATCCCTTACCTGCAGTCAATATTCTAAATCAGAACTATGCACTTAGTTTGTTGGGATATATTGATGAAGAAATTGTGCAGGAGTTGGATGAGATCCAGGAAGTTAATCCACTTCTCTACAGTTTTGTGCTGATGAGATCCTTAAAACATCCTGATAGCGGTGCCCAGATCTCCGAGGATCTGTTCAGGAATAGAATTCCATAGTTTAATTCCCCACCACCTTGATACGAATTTTTCTTTCGCGAGGTCCGTCAAATTCACAAAAATAGATCCCCTGCCAGGTCCCCAGCTGTAAACGACCTTTCTCCACAATAATTTGTGTGGAATTGCCCATGAGAGAAGCCTTCATGTGGGCTGCAGTATTCCCCTCGGTGTGTTTATAGTCGGGGTGTTTCCAGGGCATGAGGCGATCAAGGATGTTTAACATATCTGTTGTTACATCTGGGTCAGCATTTTCATTTATGGTGATCCCTGCCGTGGTATGGGATACAAACACGGTTAGAATACCAGATTTAACGCCACTTTCTGCAAGTGCTTGCATAACCAATGAAGTTATGTTCAGAAATTGGCTGTGTTTGGATGTGGATAGCGTTTTCGTTATCATATTAAGTTCCCCTATTGAGCTCAGCTATTTTCTTTAAATTCAAAAATCATTATTCCACCAAAAAACGGGCCTTCCTTTGGGAAGTAGTACTTCAGAAAATCCAATTTTACCGTTTCGCCGGCACTTTGAGAAGCATGAACAAGATGTTTTCCATCGATGATCATCCCTTCATGACCCATGACGATACCCATTTTGAAATATGTGGGTTTTACAAAAGTTACACCGACGATTGTGGGCAACTTTGCCATGAGTTCTGTGGTAATCTCATGGTTGGGTATGTAGTAAGCTGTCATATTGCGATTCCAGCCCAGATCGAGAAATTCTTCACCGTCATCCTTCTTATTTAAAGTAATATTTACCGAATCCAGTGTCGCTTTGGGGAGCAGAGTCTGGGTTATATCCACAGTATTTGGATTCAGGGTGATTCGATCAAGGGTATAATGCCATCTTGATCTGTAGGTGGGCCGCTTGACACCATTGGAATCAGCTTTATAGTGGATCTGGACCATGTTGTCACGCGCTTCTTCCCAGCTTGAACTTTTTGCTGCAGCCAGGGAGGTAAGATTGTGACCTGTGCAATCTGAAACATCATATCGTATAATAGGGTCGATATCTGGCTCTACCTCTTCACCCAATTTAAAAATTTCATAAGGTGTACCGACGCGCCATAAGGCAATATATTTAAGGCGGTTCTGGAAATCAGGAAAGCGTTGTTGGAACTGAGGGAGGGTTTCATTCATCTGTGCCTGGGTCAATGTCCAGGGTGAGGGCAATGTGGCCAACCATTCTTCATTGGTGAGGTTTTCCTGACAACTCATCATGCTGAAGAGCATGCTTACCATAAGCAGTGATTTAATGAGTCTCATTCATTTTCTCCTTTTTTGGTGCATCAATACCGAAAAGCATCAATTTCTCACCATCATTTGGCAGCTCTATCAATTTTTTGTAGCGCAACCCTAATTTCTTTAACAAATGAAGCGATCGTCGATTGTCTCTCGTTACAATGGCTTCGATATGGTCCAATTTATGAATTTCAAACCCATATTTTAGTATGGCCCGGGCTGATTCATAGGCATACCCATGCCCCTCATACTGCTCGAGGAGTGAATAACCAATATCTGCATGTTCCATGCCATTCCGGTAAGTTAGCCCACAATTGCCAATTCTGACATGGTCATCCAGTCGCTCAATGATATAAAAACCGAACCCCAGAGCATCATAGTTCGGCAAAACACTTGATTCCAGATAATCCCTGGCTTTTTCAAGGGTGTCAACATCTCGACTACCGATGTACTTAACCCATTTCGGGCTATTGAGCAATTCGAGTATAAAGTCGTCATCGTCCAGAGTCATCCTACGCAACAAAAGGCGTTCGGTCTTTAAAATGATCATCTGCTAAACGAGGGTAGATGTGGCAAAATTGATGAAACTGCCATAGAGGCATTACCAGTCAATCAATATCTGGTCATAGTAGTCACGATGATCCTCATCGGCTCTGCTTAGCCGCTGCAAGTAGGAGACTTCACCGACTTCATGTAGAAAGCCCGCTAATTCCTTATGTTTGGCATTCAGAAAATTCTTGGTAAAAATGCGGGAATCCTGCAGTTTGATACTGGTCTCTAAATTTCTCATTAATTCAGCCAGGGTTGCGCGGGCTTCATCTTTGTTTCCAGAGTCCCATTGATCTATGGATTCATAGTAGGCAAATTTCATCTTCCTGAAATTCTGGCTCCGACTCAACTTTTCGATGTCTTCCATGCGATCTTTCCAGCCAAGTGAAAAAGAATCATTGGAGCCATTGCGGGCAACCTGGCGCGCCTCTGTATAAAGTTGACTACCACCAAACTGACTCCAGGTGTCAAGGTCTCCACCCAATATCGTCAGAACCCAGTAGTCCAAAAAGGAGGTTAGGGAATTAAAACTCCTGGATCGTAAAAGGGCATCCCCTGGATTAAAAGTGAACTGCCAGCTTTTATCGAAATACTTTTGATCGTCTCCATTTCCCCAAAAAGCTTTACCTGTATAAATCTTCTGTGAGCCTGACTCAAGGTAGCTGTCCAGATAAATCGTTGCCTGAATGGTAAAATCAGTTGGTAAATCTTCAAAAGTCCATTCAGTGCTTTCAATGTAATAGGCGATATCAGTTGCAAGTTGGGAGACAGCCTGTCGCGGAACGTCATCAAGATTTTTTACATCAAGCTTAATTTCCGCATTTATCCCCTGTGCAGATAGCGATAGTGCCCATAATAAGAGCATGCTTATATATTTATTCATATGTTTGTAAATATAAAAACTAGAGATTTGTTTCCAAATCAATTGGAAAATTAAGATATCTTTCCAGATAGAATAAAGTAGCAACAAATTGACACACTATGAAAAATTAACTAGATTGATGGTCATTCTATGTTGGGTTTGTGTTGAAACCTGAACTAGTAACTAATACATAGTGGAGTCACCTTGATTATCAAAGTACTGGTCAGATTACTAACTGCGAGTCTCTTCATATTCATGGTCTCAGGACTTTTCGCTGAAGAATCCGCTGAAATTGACAGTCTAAAAAAAATACTTCGCAGCACTACTGAAGGTGAGACTGTTGATTTAATGAATCAACTTTCAGAAGCACATGCCGGTAAGGAATGGGACAAGAGCCAGCGCTATGCCAACCTGGCTTTAGATTTAGCCATTTCTTTACAAGACCAATATGGTCAGGCCGTTGCACATACCAATCTGACACTCTATTATATTGAGCAGGCAAATTATCGGGATGCCCTCGATCATGCCATGCTAGCCCTTAACATTTTTGAATCCCTTTCTGATGATTATCAGCTCGCTATAACACTGAGGACGATTGGTCGAACCTACAGTCTGCTTAATCAAAGCGACCAAAGTCTGGACTACTTTTTAAGAGCCCTCATGATATTTGAAGATATCGGTAAAGAGGTAGAAGTCGCCGCGACCGTAATGATGATAGGTGATGTTTTTTCCCAGTGGGGCCAGACAGAAAAAGCACTCCGGTTTTTCGAACGCTCCCTTGCAATACACGAGAATTTAGGTGATCACGAAGGTGTTCTCCGCAGCGAGAACAAGCTTGCTCAAACCTTAATGATTTTAAGGCGCTTTGAAGAAGCACAGACCCATCTTGAACGTGCCCTGAGAATCGCTGATGAAAATAATGCCTTCACCCTACTCGCAAACCTTTATACCAGTTTAGGCGAACTACACTACCATCAATTCCAGCTCAGCACAGCTCAAAAATATTTTCTTGATGCTCTGGAAATGAAACGAACCATTGGGAATCAGGGTGACATTGCAGTTGCTTTAAGTGATGTGGCCAGAGTTTATCAGGAATCCGGTGACACCCCCAAGGGAATCTTTTATTACGAACAGGGTCAGGAACTGGCTGAAGCCGCTGGTGAATATGCCATATCAGCAGAGATATATCTGCAGATGGGTGAACTGTACATGCAGGAGGCGGATCAAACCAAGGCTATTCAATCCCTGTTGGCAGGTTTAGAAATTGCAGAACAAATTCAGGATTTTCTCACCATCGAGAGAGCAAATCATCTACTGACTGTGGCTTATTCAAGGTTTGGACAAGCTGGGAAGGCTCTGGTGTATCAGAAGGCCCTTCAGCTGACCCGAGATGAGATCAATCGGCAACAGAGCAACCGTCGTGTTGCTGAGCTTGAAATTCGCTACGAACTGGATAAACGTGATAGGGAACTGGATGAACTTAAAGGTGAAGCCTTTATAAAAGAAATTGAATACCAGAGAACCTTTACAGTAATGTGGGTCGTCTTTGGATTTTCATTTGCCATTCTGGCTCTCTTTCTGGGATTCGTTTTCTACCGTAGCCGACTTATCAGGAAGGCAGAGCAAGAAAAAATGGAGCAAGCCTTACGGATCAAGGCTGATTTTACTGCCATGCTGGTTCACGACCTGAAAAGCCCGCTGACATCAGTGTTCGGGTTTGCTGAATTGTTAAAAATGGGTGAAAAACCCTATGACCGTATCAAAGAAATTGCCATAACCATTCGTAAAACCAGTCAAAAAATGCTTCAACTCGTGAACGAGATGCTCGATCTGTCCAAATTTGAAGCTGGTAAAATGGTACTAAATAAAACTGAGACACCCCTGAAACCCATCATCAATACATCAATCGAAATGCTGGGACCAGTTGCCGACCAGAATGAAACTGAAGTCACCTTTTCCGCACCAGATGGACTGCCATCCTGTCACTGTGATGCGTTGAAAATTGAACAGGTCATCACAAATTTTATTGGAAATGCCATCGAGCATACACCCAAAGGGACCAAAATTAATGTGAAGCTTGAGGAAATAATGAAGGGCGGCGAAGCGTTTCTTTATTTCACTGTTACGGATAATGGACCAGGTGTTGATAAAGATCAGCAGGATAAAATATTCGATAAATATGCCCAGTTGACTTCTCGCAAAACTGCCAAGGGTCTCGGATCAGGTCTGGGGTTGGCTGTTTCGCAAATGACCATTGAGCAACACGGTGGGAAAGTGGGCTATAAAGATGCAGAGCCTGTGGGTAGTATATTTTATTTTACGATTCCCTGTAAGAATCAGGATATTCCCAAAGTTCAACCCTCAAATAATATTCAAGCCCAAGCCTGAGTTTAATTCAGATCAAAAATGTCTCATTCTCTATCTGAGTATGGACCGCTAACCCATAAACCCCGTGGGTATGGGTTTAGTGAAAAGGGCTATGTACTCGAGATTTACGAACCACTTTCAGACTCACCACAAATATTAATTATGGGCTCCATCCATGGAGATGAATCACTTTCCACTGTACTCCTTTCAGAAAGCCTCCGTTCACTTCAAGCTCATGAATTAAAATCATCAATCATTCTTGCCGCCAATCCTGATGGTGTATTGGCAGGTACCCGCTGTAATTCCCGGGGCGTTGATCTTAACAGGAATTACCCCACCAACAATTGGTCCCCAGATCCGGTTTATTACCGCAATCGTCCAGGTACTTCTCAAAATATTGCACTGAGCCCAGGAGACGTAGCTGGGTCAGAGACCGAGACCAAAGCGCTTATAAAACTGATCCAAGATACAAAGCCTAAACTTATTGTTTCAATTCATGGCTTTCTTGGTTGTATCGATGACCCTCATGCCTCACCCATAGCGAAAGATATTGCCCTGCGCAGTGGTTTGGAGTTGGTGCCAGATGTTGGCTATGCCACACCGGGTTCTTTTGGATCCTGGTGCAAAGAACAGGATATCCCAATCATCACTTATGAACTTCCCTCTCAGGACATCACTGAGATGAAACATGTTCATACCCCCATATTAAAAGACCTGTGCACCGGTCATTATCATAAAATGCTTGTTTGATTTATTATGCGCTGGATGATTACAGATTCAGGACTGGGAGGTTTATCCGTCTGTGCTGGATTGGAGCAGTCCTTGTCTCAGAAAAATATGGGCCAGGGGATAGAGTTGCTGTATGTCAATGCAACACCAGATGACCGTATCGGCTATAACTCGCTCAACACGCAAAAGGAGCGGATTGATCTATTTGATCAATTTTTAAATGCAGCATATCATCGATATTCACCAGATGAGATCGCTATCGCCTGCAATACCTTAAGTGTTATCTATAATGAAACCAATTTTGCCTCCATGGAAAAAGTTAAGGTCACGGGGATTGTCGATGCCGGTGTATCATTGATCAATGCCCATATGCTTAAACATCCCGATCACTCCCTGATCATTTTTGCCACAGAAACCACAACAGAGGCAGGCACCTATCCTCGACTTATCTCAGCAAATCCCGCTGCTGTATCAGCCCAGGAATGTCCAGAACTGGCCCATGCTATTTCCAATGATGCCAGTGGGGAAGCCTGTAGAAATTTATTAGACGGTTATGTGGATGAGGCCTTGCAGCGCTTTGAGGTCCAACCTGAAAATGTTTTTGCTTTCCTGGGATGCACCCATTACGGCTACCAGGTGGATAGTTTCAAGACTTTATTGTGGGACAAGGGCTGTTCAAGTAAGATACTGAACCCCAATGATAAACTTGTTGAGCAGCTTGTCTTAAATAGTCAGATGGCACAACCATCAGAAAACACCACTCTCTGTATCAAATTTGTGAGTCGATATGCCATTCCCCAGGCTGAGATAAAGTCAATGGAACGCTATCTTAAAGATACGGCGCCATTAACTCTGGCGGCTTTGCATAATCAGATTGTTGTCCCCGATTTGTTTACCCTTAATTAATTACTCCTCTAAAAATTTTAATTCGCTTATATCACGATGATATGCTGGCATATCATTATGATGATTTTCAGGCCTGTTCTCAGCACAATATCACACTGGAATATCAATTTTATAATCAATAGTAACAGGTATTTATGCAGATGGGTATATTGAGTGGCACAGCACTTGGTTATATCAAACCACCATGATGAATGATTTAGCCATATTAAAACAAATGACCTGGGAGAAGAGACTTATGAAACATGCTGCTTTAGTAGCCTTAGCAACTGTCATGTTAGCTTGCAACGCATCTTCAGACACTCATATCAATAAAAGCATTAAAGTTGGCGATGGAGAACACAGGAAGGGCAGTTTACGCTCTGTAAATGGTACCATAACTGTTGGCAATGAAGCTATTGTTGAAGGAAACTGCACCACGGTGAATGGTGAAATCAATATAGGTGAGAACAGTGTAGTCGGTGAAGTCTCCTGTGTAAATGGAAGCATAAGCTTGGATCGTAACTCAAAGGCTAGTGAGGTCTCTTGTGTAAATGGCTCTATTCTGCTTGGTGGAGAAGTAAAAGTTGATGGTGATGTTTCAACTGTAAATGGGCAAATTCGCTGTAAAAGTGAAGTCCATATTACCGGCGATCTGGAAACTGTAAATGGTGACATGAAGGTTACTCAAACCATCATCACTGGAAATTTGAGCACGGTGAACGGAGATGTATCTCTCCACGAGAAGAGCACTGTCCGTGGAGATATCATCATTGATAGAGACAATAAGAAACCAAATTATAAAAAGCATAAAGAATTGGTCATTACCATTGATGGAAAGTCAAAGGTAAAAGGCAATATAGAAGTTAGAGGCGATGAACCGAATGTAACGGTGATCCTCGCAGGTGGCGGCGAAGTCCTGGGAGAAATCATCAACGCTGAGGTCGTCCGCAAATAACAGACCCCCAAAGTGGGTGTCATACAATGAAGGGTCTTCGGGCCCTTTGTTGTTT
>JADHUM010000072.1 GCA_016784545.1 Candidatus Neomarinimicrobiota bacterium | reverse complement strand
GCATCCATGCCTATATATTTCATAATGCAGCGCCTCCTTCTTGGGCTAGTTAAGTTTGGTAAACCAAAATTAACCAGGAAGGACGCTGCTTTTTCATATATTGTCTACGTTCTTCGAACTACGACCTGACAGGCATCGAAAAAGAATTGAAGAATGATGAAGTAACCACTCCTTCGACATTCGCTATTCGTCTGTTCAATATTCTGCATTGAAAAACCCGCCAAAAGGCGGTTTTGTGTTTGTGGGCCCACAGGGACTTGAACCCCGAACCGATGGATTACTTGTGTCGGCGTAGCCTGGAGGGCGAAGACGCGTGAGTCCTAGGCCACTAGTTGTTTTTATTAGACTTACAAGAGGGGTGTGACTGGAAAGTGACTACCCTGATTTTTAACCACAGCTTTAGTAACATCGATTGCTAGATTAAATACAGGTAGTCCGAATTGCTATTTAATCTAGATTTTCCAACATTTTTTCAATAGTCTCAGCAAGAGGATTCATTTGGTGTTCACAAACCCAGAATATCTGTTCAGCATCGATATCAAAGTAGTGATGAGTGATAATGTCTCGCATCCCCATGGCACCTTTCCAATCGATCTCGGGATAGCTGATTAGAAGAGATTTATCAGTTATTTTGTCGAGATTTTTCAAGCTCTCCCCAATAGCTATTACCAACATGCAAATCGCATCCAGTTTTTCCATGCCGGCGGGTGTATTGGTGAAATCGTCAACAGACTTAATGGGAATGAAGCGATCCTGGATTGTACAGGTTGCATTTAGAATCTGCTGGAGAATATCCTGGACTAGGCTTTTATCATACATAAATAGCTTCTTGCTCAATCCTTTGCCTCAAACTTGGGTTCATGGTCTTCCGCAATCGAACGATATCAACTGAGTGGATCAAGCGACTTTCCAGTTCCTCCTTAATATGTACAATCAAGTAGGGGTCGGCTGTCTGAGTTTGTAAAACAATATCCACATCACTATGGTCGTTGATTTGATTTCTAGCAACGGAGCCAAAAACACCTAGCAATATGATGCCATATTTATCAGCAGATAATTTCTTGAAATCTTTTAATATATCAATCACATCTGACCGTGTCATGTTTGACCTCTCTAAAGTCGTGAAGTAGAAATGCTCAGCGTGAATATAATAAATACACTTAACTATGGTTGCTAAAATATATTTTCCCGATACTGGCTCAAATGGTGACTTGAAGTTCTACCTGACTTCAATTGTACTTATAGAGGCAACAAAAAAGGTCAGTACCCTTCGAGAGCCTCAGGGACCAACTGACCTCTTTGAATATCGAACAAGGATTAACGATTGAAGAATTTCGAAGTAGCACAAGTTCACAAATCGGTGTTCCTTGTTCGATATTCCTTAATCATCAAAGCCGCTTTAAAAAGCGGCTTTGTGTTTGTGGGCCCACAGGGACTTGAACCCCGAACCGACGGATTACTTGTGCCGTCGTAGCCCGTAGGGCGTAGATGAATGAGTCCTAGGCCACTACTTGTTTTTATTAGACTTACAAGTGGGGTGTGACTGGAAAGTGACCAATGCAAAAAAGCCCCTGAGTTTTGAGGGCAGGGGCCTGTATACAAGATTTAGTAATCGATTTTTATTTGAGATAGAGCATCTTGATAGTCTTGCTAAACGCTCCCGCCCAGCCTGTAGCGGGATCTACAACTTGCAGACGAGCGAAATACACACCTGTACTCACGGAATTGCCCGATTGATCCTTACCACTCCACTGAAGCTCATAATGACCAGCTTGTTGTACAGCATCTTGAAGCGTCATAAGCTCTTGACCCAGAATATCGAAAACCGTCAGATTCACCTTTGATTGTTCTGGCAGTGCGTAACTGATAGTTGTACTGGGATTGAAGGGATTGGGATAGTTCTGATGCAAGATAAAATCAGTTGGAACTTCCATTTTCTCATCCAAAGCCACTACAGGAGTGGTACATCCCACACCATATGCTCCCATATTGCTACCCGCTTCACCGGTACCAACACTGGGAGAGTTTTCAGCCAAGTGATAATCTGATTCCCAGGGATTACAGAACTGGGGATCTGCATCAATATTGCCTTCACCCCAATAAATACTGTCTGACTCACTTACAACCATGCCGTCAAGCCCACCCTGGATATTGCTGAAGGCAACCGTTATGGAACTGGCATTGGTTGGCGGGAGCCCAAATTCTGCTGTCACTTGAGTTGGCATGTTATCCCAGAGGATTGAATTCAATATTACCGTGTTTGAGTCACCACCCATCCGGAAGAATCCACCTCCAGCCTCTCCGGCAGAATTGCCAGTGATCGTGACTGATGACAATGATGGGTTGGAAACCATGCACATCAGCCCCCCACCTTGTGTCTCGGCTGTATTATTACTAATAGTCACAGATGACAGAATTGGACTGGAGCTGTCTAAAAAAATCCCGCCACCTCCTCCCGCAAAATTGCCTGCTATAGTAACATTCACTAGAATCGGATTGGATAACCAACAGCTGATTCCTCCGCCCAAACCATTACTTTCATTCGCTGTAATCGTCACATTGGCAATAACTGGACTGGATTCAGTACAATAAATTCCCCCGCCCTCTGCACCTGCTCCTACCTCCCCGCTCCCCCAGACAGTGTTACCTGTTATGGTCAAATATGACAAGTTTGGGTTGGCGTTCGCGCAATAAATACCACCACCATAATGGGCTTCATTTCCAGTGATTGTCATGTTCGTTATTGTTGGGCTGGAATTTCCACAATAAATTCCTCCTCCTCCAGTTGAATAATTTGCATAAGATCGTCCATTGGAAATGGTAAATCCATCCAGGATTGCTGTTGAATCTTCGCCATTTTCAAACCTTACAACGGTTCCATCTTCCCAGTTTGAGGTGTCACCACTGATAATTGTCTGGGAGATAAATGCTGTGTCTCCATTGAGGAAGGTCAGGGATCCCACGATGATATTCTTGCCATTAAAGTTGATGTTTTCCACATAGGTGCCGGGTTGGACAAGAACCGTATCCCCGTTTATTGATGTATCAATGGCTGCCTGGATCGTGGCGAAATCTTCAGGCACATTGATTCGCCTGGGAGGGACGGGACCATCAAATTCATAACAGCCCATATCCGGAGCTATCCCAACATATGCAGTCTCTGGTAGGCTGAGGAGCGTATCAGCATTCCAGACAAAAAACGAAGTTCCTGCATCAATGCAGGGTGAACTACTTGTGAGCCTGAAATCATCCATAACTGGATCTTCAAACAGAGGATCAAGATTCAGATTACTTTCATAATAAGTTAACTCACCCGCTGAAAGGCTGAGCCCTGATGAACCGCCCTGTATATCAGAGTTTGCGACACCAATATTCCCGGGTCCATAGTTATAGCCACCGCCATAATAAATGAATGACTTGATCTGATTGGGTGTGTTCGCCCTACAGATAGAATTAAGTAAATGGACATTATTTCGATTGATCGTAACAATCGCTCCGCCACCAGGTCCGCCATCATTTCCGTAGAAGGTGGCGCCATTAATAACCACGTCAGATGTATCATAGATGAAAAAACCGCCCCCATAATTACCCGCTGTGTTATCGTAAACGAGAACATTGTTGATCGTGGGAGTGCTTGTTTTGAAGCCAGCTCCGCCACCTGATCGAACGGCATAATTATTCCGGAAAGTCACGTTTTTTAGAACCGGAGTAGCATAATGTGAATATAGACCGCCACCATATCTAGCCTCGTTATTGCTGATCAGGATATCCTCCAATAATGGGGAAGAAGCGAAGGCAACTCCGATTCCACCGGCAGCATTGTTTAGATTTTCATTTATTGGAACTGAATTATCCGTAACAATAAGATTTCTTAACGTTGGGCTTGAGACAAAACGGACACAAATCCCGCCAGCGAACCTCTCCGTAGAGCCTGCTCCATATTTGAGGAAGCCGCGCCCCCCCTGAATAGTGAATCCATCCAGAACTGCTGCTTGACTTTCCCCATTCACGATGAGCACGGTGGATGTTTCTACCAGAGAACCATCAATGATGGTCAGCTCGGGTCCTGATTCTGACACGATCACAATGTCCCGGCCTAAATAATTGATATTTTCATAGTAGGTACCTGCTGCTACAACGATCATATCTCCGTCAATAGCATAATTGATAGCGGCTTGAATACTTGCGAATGCCCCAGGAACTTCAAATACCATGACTGGTCTTGGTGATTCCCAGGCACCCATGTCAGGATTTGCTTCCCAGTATTCTGGATGTCTCATATCGATCAATGTTTCACCCCCTACACGGAGGATGGGTGTTCCTGCATCAATGCAGGGTGAATCATCAGCAAGCATGAAATCTCCATCATCTGGAGCAATAAATTCAGGATCCAGATCAATATTCCCCAAGCCCCAGGTAACGCTACCGTTTCCATTGGTTTCGATGGCCGCTTCTCCACCCATTATATCAGAAGCGTAAACACCCACCTGGTTTGCCGCCATACTATTGTAAAACGCGATCTCATCGGGACTATTATCCCATAAAATTGAGTTGATCAGGATGGGTGCCGATCCATCGCTGATACCCATCCCACCACCCATGGTGGCTGCAGGGTTTCCATAGGTGCACACATTCTCTGTTACCGTGACTTGATTAAAAATAGGAGCGGCCTGCTTATGAACCCAGATCCCTGGTGCCATGTAGAGGGCTGTGTTGTTATACACCTGAACATTTTGAACCCTTGATCCTGAAGTCCAAAATGTGAGCCCGCCACCGGTTACACGACCATGGTTGCCATAAACTTCGACCCGGTTTAAGGTCGGGCTGGCTTCATAGGCGCAAAAACCACCTGCATAATCTGCTTCATTATTGCGAATGATGACATCATGAATGAGGGCATCTGATCCAAAGGAACACATGATCCCACCACCTGTTGCTGAATCACCTAGGGCATTATTACCTTCAATAATGAGATTCATGAGGGTGGGTGTTGAATTAAACCGAACGGCAACGCCACCTCCCACGTAGTGACCTTCAGCATTCAGGGTTCCGCTGCCACCTGTGATGGTGAAGCCATTTAAGACAGCACTGCTTTCACCTGAGTCAAAGGTCACCGTACTGCCGTTGGCATTGCCATCGATAATCGTCGCTTCAGGACCATTCGTGGACCTCAGGGTAATGTTCTTCCCATTGAAATTGATATTCTCAACGTAGGTGCCTGGATAGACC
The DNA here is from genome assembly GCA_016784545.1 of Candidatus Neomarinimicrobiota bacterium. NCBI lineage: Bacteria > Pseudomonadati > Fidelibacterota > Fidelibacterota bacterium. The sequence continues at coordinate 10,625 of JADHUM010000072.1, read as the reverse complement.
AAAACAATCTCACCATCTACGGCATCATTGATCTGCTGCTGAATCGTTCCGAATACCATTACCGGAAGTATGAAACTCAAAATCAGGATACTCAAAATTTGAATCTTTCTTTGTGCGTTCATCTCGTTCCCCTTGCTTTAATTTGTTGCTTAAAATTAGCCAGTATCACACGGATTTTCATCTATACACCATCTATACAAGACCAAGTTTTTGGATGGGGAGAAACTGTCGGGGAGAGCGGGTATTTTTAATATCTAGAAAGGTATTCCACGAGGTTTGTATCCTTACCCAGCCCCATTTTTTTTGCGAATTCGATAGCGTTGGATATCCACCGAGGCGGGTTCAATATTCATGAGGTTGGCTATTTCTTTGGACATTAAGTTTAAACGCAATAGCGCGCAGAGTTTAATTTCCCGGGAGGTCAAATTCGGATGCTCTATTCTTAAATTACTGATGTAGTCACTGTGGATTTCGGTAAACCATTTTTCAAACTCTTCCCAGACATGATTGAATGAGATCAGGGTAGTAAGCTTGTTGACCAGGACACGCGTTTTAGCCTTTCTTTCTGCTTCTGAGACCAGGGAAAGAGCTTTTATCTGATCAAGTATTTCTTCCATGAATTCCTGCTTTTCAATCAGATCCATGGATTTGGTAACCAGCGCGCGTTGTTGGTACTCCAATTGAAGCAGTACCTCTTTTTCTTTCGCTTTGCGTTGTTCGAATGTCCGCAACTTATTCATGCGAATTTTATAAACGGTAATTACAAGCATAGAAATAGTTAGAAATACAAGAATACGAAACCAGATGGTCTCCCAAAATGGTGGGGAAATAGTAATAGGTAATTCGATGGTTTTATCGCTCCAGAATCCATCACTATTGCTGCCCTTTACTTCAAGGGTGTAAGACCCCGGATCAAGATTTGTATAGGTCACTTGGTGCTGATTGCCGGCGTGGATCCAGGTGTTATCGAAGCCTGCTAATCTGTAGGCGTACTGGTTCTTGTTGGGGGCAGAATAATCCAGTGCGGCAAATTCAAATGCCAGCACTTTATCTGCATAGCTAAGCTGCAAATCCTGTAATAAATGTGGAGCGGCTTGTGATACAGGGCTTTTACCTCGTCTGCCAGCCCTGCCGATGGATTCATAATTAATTTGAACCTCTGTAAGTACGACAGGAGCTTGAAAAGTACTATTTGCTATCTCTTCAGGTCTGAAAACATTGAATCCGTTCGTACCGCCAAAATACATAGCTCCCGTGCTGCTTTTAAAACAGGATTCGTATCTGAATTCATCACCCTGTAATCCGTTCTCAATGGTATAGTTGGAGAAGACTTTCCTCAGAGGATCAAATTTACACAAGCCCTTATTGGTGCTGATCCAGAGATTGCCTGAATCATCCTCCAGAATTCCTTTTATCACATTGCTGGGTAAACCGTCTTTAACTTTGTATTGAGTGAAGTCCTCTGCTACGGGATCAAAACGAATTAATCCACCGCCATAGGTTCCAACCCAGATTATTCCTGCATGGTCTATCTGGAGGCATCTTATGTCATCACTCAGATCTATTGAAGTTTTCCGAGGTTTGAAGCTGTAATGTAAAAAGTTTTGTGTCTGAGGATGATAACGATTTAACCCTGCATTGCTGGTCCCGAGCCAGATATTCCCCTGAGAATCTTCTTTGATACTATAGATCGAATTACCACTGATACTCAGGGAATCAGCAGGATCATGCTTAAAGCGCTTAAATGTACCAGATTTTTTATCAAAAAGATTCAAACCTTTTTCACTGGTACCAATCCAGATATCACCGCGGCTATCCTCGAGGATTGAATGAATTCGATTCCCACTCAGACTCGTGCTATCCTTAGGGTTGTTGTGGAAATTTTCAAATCGACCCGTCTTTGGATCAAACCCAAAAAGACCACTTTCCCAGGTACTAATCCAAATATAATTTTGACTATCACAGATCAACTTCATGATGAAATTATGACTCCAAATCTCAGGAGTGCTCGTATCCCAGATAAAGCGTGTGAAACTTTTACCATCGGCATTTATCTTGTTCAACCCGCCACCTGAAGTTCCTACCCAGATATTACCCGAATGATCTTCAGTAAAGCCGTAAACCGTATTTTTTGACAGGCTCTGTAGGTCTTTATCACTGTGCTGATATCGTGCAAATTTGTCGATGGAGCGACTGTATCTGCTGATTCCATTGTTGCGTGTACCCACCCATAAAGTCTTTTGATTGTCGATGAAAAGACTTTTTATAACATTTCCCCCAATGCTGAACTGATTGTGCGATTCACTCTTGAAAAATTCATAGGTTTCACTAATAGGATTCAGATTGGTAAGCCCCTCCACAGATCCAATCCAGATATTTCCATGAGGATCGGCTTCGATGGCAAAGGGGGCATACACACTTACCATATCAGGATCAGTATATGCCATTCCAAATCGGTTGAGAATGTCTGAGTCAATCTGATAACTGTATACTCCATCCAGGAACATGCTGAGCCAGAGAAAACCCTTCCCATCGCTACTAATGTCCGTGATTATGTTATTCTCATCCTGGTTGGGTTTAAAAATATCAGGTTTTACAGATGTAAATGAATCTTCAAAGGTATCGTATTTGACCAGGTATCCGCTCTTGGTGCCAATCCATATCGTTCCTGCTGGATATTCATGCAAACAAGTGATATGGTCATCCGGTATCTGATCAGATTTAAAATACCTAGTGAAACGTTGAGATTCGGGTTCAAAAAGATTCAATCCATTTTCAGTCCCTACCCAAACCTTCCCTGATGAAGCTTCCAATACTGCGGTTACATGATTGTTGCTGAGAGACGTGGGCGTGTCGGGACGATTCAAATACACGAGAAATGTTTGAGTTAGTGGATCGAAATAATTGAGCCCGCCCCCATTGGTTCCAACCCATATTCCACCCGAGTTTGATGAATGTAAGGCCATCACACTATTGTTTGATAGACTGGTGGAATCCTCGGGATCATTGAAATAGTTCACAAACTTGTAACCATCAAAGCGGTTCAGTCCATAATCAGTTCCAAACCACATAAATCCGCTGGTATCCTGGGTTATGCTAAACACGCTATTTTGTGATAAGCCATCTTCTGTGGACATGTTCAGAAATCGAATCGAATTGTCCCCGGCAATCAGACAATTGGATAAAAGAATTGCTATAAATAGAAATCCATTTACACATTTAGCTATCGTGGATAAGCTCAATCGATGATCGCCCCCAAGATATATATAAATTCATGATAATATAATCGGGGAGAACACAAGAGTACCAATTTTAGCCCTAAGAATCCCATCCTAAGAACGTTGTTGATGTAACTTACTTATGTGAAATGGGACAGATCGCAATCTTCAGCAAGGTTTTGGCTCATCTACCTACAGATTGCAGCTTCGGTAAGACAAGCCTGCCTCCGTCTTTCTTTACGATGTTGCAACCTGGTCGCTGACTCTGAATGAACCCCTTCGGGGTGCAAGTCGAGTACTCCCTCTACAAATGAAAAACCCATCAAAAGATGGGTTTTCATTTGTGGGCCCACAGGGACTTGAACCCCGAACCGACGGATTATGAGTCCGGCGCTCTAACCAATTGAGCTATGGGCCCTTTTATAATTATGAATTAAAAATTATGAATGATAAATTTTTAATCCTATGTCAAATTTGCTATCTAGACCCAGACTACTTGCCCATCAAAGCCAGGGGCATAGCTGGGTGACCCAATTATTATCGGGAAATGTCTCATCATCACTGATGATCTTCCCAAAAAGCTCGATAAAATAGTCGGGGGGTTCACCAGTTGCAAAGATATTGTAATTAGTGAATTGCACACAAACCCCCAAAATACAAAGAGTCCCTTGTTCTATCGAATAAGGGACTCCTCGCTGTCATTTTTCCGATGGTATTTTAGGCTAAAATTGAAAGCGTGTCAAGCTTGAGCTGGAAATATTTTCATCTTTATTATGGGAGCTATCGAGTTGAATATATTAATGTTAAGCACATATGGGAATATTAATCCGACAAGTCCAAACCAAGCATTTTTCCGCTTCCCCCCATTTGATCTGCAGGGGCGTGGACAAAATCATATAAATAGAGTAACCGAATGAAAAATGAGGCTGGAGTGCCCTGTTTAAAGCGACTACATCGATGTGGGATTGGGTTTGATATCTCTTTGCTCCAATTGGAGATCAACTTTTCTGCGGAAATACTCCTGAGAATCTTCACCCCTGGCTTCTGCATCACGCATGAGCTGTTTCAACTCATCCATTTCCCGCTGAATGGCCCACCAGCGCACCGTTTTGATACACTGATGCGCATGACTGATACTCTCGAGATCTGGACGCGCCTCATTGATCAAACGAGCAATAAACCGCCGGATCTCGGCAGACTCAATTTCATCCAGCAACCGGCTGTGGTTAATGGGTAACTCTTTGCGCAACCGACCATGGAGCATCTGGAAGACCTCCACATAATGGTAAGCTTTGATATCTTCGTCACCAATGGTGGACGTCAACCAGTTCAGCAGACTTTCATCCTGGCTCAGATGCAAACGTAACAACTCAAATTCTGCTTTCTCAGCACCTGATTCCGGACGACGTAACATATTTGACTCGGCTTTTTGTGGAGCTGCAGGTGTATCAGGTGTATAATCGGACCGACGAACCCGCTTTGATTGCCGTTTGAGTAAGCCCATGACGGCATCTTCCGGGACATGCATCTCATCTGCCAGCTGACCTGCCAACATACCCCTGAGAATTTCATTCTGCATAAGGGCCAGTTCGGATACCATGGCTTCCAGAAAGGCTGTACGCTTCACTGGTGAGTCCATCTGATCTTGATTGTTTCTAAGGACAAAAGTCATGAAATCCAGTGCTGAGCCGATGAGCTTTTGAAATGCTTTGGCATCCTTCTCATCAAAAAAGCTATCGGGGTCTTCCCCATTGGGAATCTGGATGATGCGAACATCGAGTCCTTTATCCAGGAGTGTGAGTCCGGCTTTTTGGGCTGCCTTCTGACCTGCTCCATCCCCATCATAGCAGACCAATACCTTATCGGCAAAGCGCTTTATGAGTCCAGCCTGCTCTGGGGTAAAAGCAGTACCTGTTCCAGCTACCACATTTTGGAAACCTTCTTGATACAGACGAATGAGATCCATATAGCCTTCAACCAGAATGGCCGTGCGGGAGCTTCTTATTTCATCGCGACATTGATTTAATCCAAAGAGTGTTCGACCTTTATGATAAATCGGGGTCTCAGGACTGTTCATATATTTGGCACCATCAGCCTCGCCAAATATTCGTCCACCAAAGGCCTGGACCTTGCCATTGATATCCATAATGGGAAACATGATTCGGTTGCGGAAGCGATCGTAATAGCCCCCGCCGTTTTTGACCATAAGCAGACCACTGTGGGTGAGGACATCCTGGGACAATCCCAGTTTCATGACTTCCAGGGTCACTGTATCCCAATTGTCTGGTGCAAAACCAACTCGGAAAGTTTTCAGCGTTTCTTCTGAAAGACCTCGATTGAGGAGATAGTCTTTGGCTGGTTTTGCGCTGGTATCATTTAGCTGTCGCTCAAAAACCCTGCAGGCAATTTCGTGCATGTTATAAATAGAAGCGCGGTCATCCTTTTTGCGCGGTTCACCTGGATCCGTTTCAATGTGAATATTGACGCGATCAGCCAGCAATTTTACCGATGATATAAAGTCGAGACGTTCATGCTCCATGATGAAGTTGATGACATTGCCACCGGCTCCACATCCAAAACAATGATAGATCTGCTTATCAGGACTGACACTGAAGGAGGGAGTCTTCTCGTTGTGGAAGGGACAGCGACCAAAAAAGTTGCGACCTGAGCGCTTGAGCTGAACGTAATCGGAGACCACATCCACTACATCATTGGCTTCCCGGACTTGTTCAATGATATGTTCTGCAATGAGTGCCATGATTTATGGGGTGAAGATAAGACGACGATAAATGAATGCTAACTGAAGTTGGCCCCTCTCTGTCAGGACTGCGTCCTGACCTCTCGCCCCAGGGGGAGAGAAAAAGCATTTTCAGGTATTGTTTTCGTTCAGGGTTTGTAGAATGGTTGAGAGAACTTTTTCCTCGTTTTGAAAGACCTCGGCATTTTTGAATCTCAGGATTCGGTACCCGTTTGCCACAAGAAGCGCCTCTCGACGCTAATCATATTCCCTGGCCTTTTGCGTGTTGTGAATAGGACCATCCAACTCAACAATCAATTTTTCAGAGAAACAAATAAATCAACGATATAGTTAATGATAACATGCTGTCGCCGAAACTTGTACCCCCCCAATTTCTTTCCCCGCAAAAGAGACCACAGATGATATTCAGCCGCAGTTTGCCTCCTACGCAAAGCTCTACTCCGTTTAAGCATGTGATCTGGAATTTTCATAAGTTATTTTTCCCTCCTTCAGGAGGGTCAGTTCGCAGAACTGGGGAGGAGAGGGAGAGCTTTAACCTTCATCAGTGGCATCCGATTTCAACTCAACAAAGGTAATTCCCGCCCCTTTTGCAGAATCAGGTTAATGCCATTTATGGGCAAGGATTTACTTTAAAAGGGCTCTCTCCTTTTTTTAAACGAAACAGACGAAAAGAACGACAATTTTACTTTTACTCTACTTCCTAAAATTCGTGAGGTTCGTTGTAAAATATAAACTACTTCAACTCAACATAAGTAATGCCCGCCCCACCTTCATCAAGACCACCGAGACGTTTTTCCTTCACTGCGGGATGCTTATCAAGCACCTCGTGAACGACTTGTTTGATCACTCCTGTCCCCTTGCCGTGGATGATTTGCATGATGGACAGATTGCTGAGTACAGCCTGGTCAATAAATCGGCTTAATTCTTCAATGGCCGCCTCTGCGCGAAATCCCCGCAGATCCAGAGAATAGGTGCTCCCCTGTCGATCTGAGACATTCACAACTGTGGTGGACTGCAGTTCCGCCTCTTTTTTCCGGGGTGCCTTACCCAGCCATTCTACGGGTACCCGCAGGCGTTTGCCATCAACCTCTACCATGGTTTTACCCTTGACAGGTGCTTCCAGAACCACTCCGATCTGATCGAGACTTAATACGGTAACTTCCAATCCTTTGGTGATATCCTCACTGCTCAATTTTTCAAGGTTGAGAGGCTCTTCGGTTTCCTCAATGACCTTTTCCAGCTCCGCTTCAATCTGATCCAGGGTTCCTCGAACTTCTTTGATATTCTCTTTACCTGCCTGGGATTCCTTGATCTGCTTGATGACCTGCTCAACTGTCTGTCGGGCATCCGTAATGATCTGACCGGCTTTTTTAGCAGCTTCCCGGTCTGCTTTGCGCTCAGCTTTCTGGACAGATTCCAGGGCAGTATCCATGCGTTTCTGCTTCATTTTGAGATCGCGTTGGAGATCCGTGTTATCAGACTTTAACCCTGACAGGGTGGCTCGCTCAGCTTCCAGAGATCTCAGCAATTTTTCCATGCTGTCCCGGGCCCATCCGATGTACCCACGAGCGGCTTTCAGGATGTCCTCCGAGAGACCGAGACGTTTGGATATTTCAAAGCCATAACTGCTGCCAGGAACACCTGCTAAAAATTTATAGGTGGGTTTGAGCCCTTTTTGATCGAATTCCATGGCGCCATTCATAACATTCTCAGCCTCGTGGGCGAAAACCTTGAGATCACCGAGATGTGTGGTGGCCACTGTTTTCACACCAGCTTTTCCCAGAGATTCTAGAATTGACCGGGCAAGGGCGGCTCCCTCGGCAGGGTCTGTTCCGGTGCCCAATTCATCCAGAAGCACAAGACTTTGAGATGTGGTCTGATCCAGAATGCGGATGATGGTGCTGAGGTGGGCAGAAAAAGTTGACAGATCATCCACCAGGGATTGTTGATCACCGATATCAGTGAATATTTTGTCCACGAAGGGGATGACACTGCCCTCTGCTGCCGGCACCGGGACACCAGCATTGGCCATAAGGGCCAGGAGACCGATGGTTTTGAGTGCCACCGTCTTACCGCCTGCATTGGGTCCAGTAATAATCAGGGTATTGGTCTGACTATCCATGGCGAGATCTAAAGGGACTACTTTTCTCTGAAGAGCCAACCTTGGGTTCCGGGCGGTTTTTAGCAAAAAGGTGCCATCTTCAGACAGGGTGGGGATGCTGCAGGCGAAGGTTTTTCCAAATTTGACCAGAGCCGTATGATAATCCAGAAGTTCCAGCATCTTATAATTCAGCTGGATGGTGTGATGGTGGATATGCAGTCGGCCGGTGAGCTCTCTCAGGATGCGTTGTACTTCCTGTTGCTCTTCTATTTCAATGGTTTTAATCTGATTGTTTAATTCAATAATCTCGAAAGGCTCAATAAAGGTGGTCGTCCCCGTATTAGACATATCCTGAATAACCCCCTGAACCTTATGTTTATAAGAACTGATCACGGGGAGAACCAATCGTCCCGCCTTGATACCAGCCTGCGATTCATTCAAGAAGCCAGAATCACCATATTTTTTCACCAGGTCAGCCATGCGAGTGCGGACAGCACCACCAGATTTTCTGAGCTTGCGCCGCAGGGAGGATAAGGTAGATGAGGCTTTGTCCAGCACCTCACCATCTGGTCCAACAATTCTGAGGATATCTTTTTCAATATCCAGTAGGGGTGTAATTTTTTCAAAATCCTCATCCCAGATAGCTGCTTCATCAGATGGATAATTCTGGAAAATATTTTTCAGGACTCGAGATTGCTCCAGGACGGAGTGAACCACCTTTAAATCCTCAGGATAGAGGGTACTGCCTTCCAGGGCCAGGAGTCTGAGAATCTCATGAAGATCATTGTATTGTCGGATATAGAAACTGCTATTATGATCCATGAGGGCTTCAAGGCCGGCAACACGGTCATACTGATTTCGAATTTCTGTTAGATTTTTTTGGGGATGGAGTTGTTGAAACTGATGCGTGACACTTGCGCCAGCGGCTTCATCAGCCAACCATCGACGTACATCATCAAAACCGAGGTGTAAATAACTGGAAATGGTTGAGCCAGAGGAATCCATGGCTCTACTCTTCGAGACCCTCCGCCTCGTCTTCTATCACTTCGCTACTATCCTCCTCTGCTTCGATCACCGCGCGACCCTGCGCCTCGGCTTCTATCTCTGCGAGTATTTTATCCATTTCTGCTTGCCTGTTGGTACCAGCGTGCTTGACTTTTTCCACCTCTTCCATGATATCCAGGTTTTCTATATCATCCACCCCTGCGGACTTCAATACCTGCTCCATGATTCCTTTTTGAGGTCCACCCATGGACTCCATGGCCTTTTTAATGGCTTCACTTTTTGAAGCATCATCGCCAAGCAGACCCTGCAAACCACCTGCGTCACTACCCAGGGCGGCCTGAAGGAGTGCAGCCTTGTTAGCTTCAGGATCCATCATGGTTTGCATCATTGCCAACTCATCTTCCAGGGATAAGATATAAACAGCTTGTCCGGCAAACACCTCTACGTAGGGATACAGTTGTGATTCTTGCTGCCAATCTCCCTTCATTTCAGCGGGAACCATGGCCAAGGCCCACACGACAGCTGATAACATCAACCCAGCTTTAAGCACACCAAAGGTGATTCCGCCGATTCGATCTACAGCTCCCAGACGCAATGATTTAACTATTTTTTTCAGTAAGAATGAGATGAAGGTGATGGAATACATAGTTGCCAAAAATACTATCACAAAACCTGCCGGCGTTTTGTAGGCTTCTGGAATACTGATGAGGGGTTCCAGGAAGACAGTTCCATAATGATTGTAGTGCATGGAGGCATAAACTGCAGCATACATACCAACGATTTTCAGAACACCATCAATGAGTCCCTTTTTCAGCCCACTCACTGCCATAATGACAATGAGAAGCAATCCGATTAAATCAAATCCTGTTGCCATTAACTAAGCATCCCTCTTACTATTTCTTGAAGACGTTTTCCATCAGCCTTACCAGCTGCAGCTTTCATGAGAGGTCCCATGACCTTCCCCATGTCATTCATGCTCGCTGCCCCAGTATCCTCAAGGACCTGTTTGACCAGGGCCTCCATTTCAGTGTCGCCCATCATTTGGGGTAGATACTTTTCCAGAACCTGTAATTCAGCCTTTTCTACTGCTACTAATTCGGGTCGGTCACCTTTTTCATATAAAACGATGGCTTCCTTGCGCTGCTTGGCTGCAGTTTGAACCAGTTTGACAAACTCGGCTTCGGTCAGGGGTTCTCCCTTTTCAATCTCACGGGATTGAATTCTGGATTTCAGATCACGGACCGTTTTCAGTGATGTCTGATCTTTGGCTTTCATGGCCGTCTTTAATTGTTCAGTGAGTTCTTTATGAAAATCCAATTTATACACTCCTGTTGAATTATCGAAAAATTAAAAATAACCCAGAATTTATGCTAAATGGATAAAATTTTATCACAGGCCTGCCTCCCCCTGATTCCGATATAAAGCCCAGTTAAAGAGTTTTGTCTGATACATTTGATCAAAAAAGTTTGTGGGTTCACGATATCTGATTATCAGCGATCTTTAGATGAACAGTTTCCTTTCTGTTAAGTAATATGTCTCATAA
>JADHUM010000071.1 GCA_016784545.1 Candidatus Neomarinimicrobiota bacterium | reverse complement strand
GATCCCAATTCTGATCTTTTCTCAAATTCCCACGGGTTATTATGATTCTGCCGAAAATTTAGAAGGTTCTGAGCTTAAGAGCGCCCTCCATGACATTATTAGTGATCATGTGAAATATCCCTATACATCCACCTCAACCGATGTATGGGATATCCTCAAGGAAACCGATGAAGACCCCAACAATTCTGACAATGTGATCTTAATCTATACCGGCAGATCCCAGGCAAAAACTGAAAATAGTGGTGAAAGTAGCTCCACAGGGAGCAACCGCTGGAATCGCGAGCATGTCTGGTCAAAATCTCATGGTTTCCCAGTGGAAATAGATACCGCTTATACTGATATTCACCACTTGCGTCCTGCAGATGAGAGTGTGAATTCCAGTCGCAGCAATCTCGATTTTGATAATGGCGGTGAAGCCCATGTGGAAGCTACTGAATGCTCCTATGATAGTGATAGCTGGGAACCTCGAGATGCGGTTAAGGGCGATGTTGCCCGAATGATGTTCTATATGGTGGTCCGCTATGATCCAGGCTATCACTCAGATAACTCCCTCTATGATCTTGAGCTGGTGGATTATACTGGTGTGGACATAGGCGATCCTCCAGGTGAACCGCTTTTTGGAAAACTATCCACCCTGATACAGTGGCATCTTCAGGATCCTGTGGACGCCTTCGAGCAAAATCGCAACGAAGTGGTCTATGGTTACCAGGGAAACCGCAATCCATTTATTGATCATCCCCTGTGGGTTGATTCCATCTTCAGCCCTCAACTATCCAGCAATACAAGAATAGATTTTGCCGGCAACAGTCTCAGCATTGAGGAGAGCAGTGGCTCGGTTATAATTGAACTATCCATCATCAATGCCGATCCGCTGGAGGCGACCCATTGCGAGGTCAGTTTAACAGGTGGGTCAGGTAGCCTCAACGATCTCATCGATTTTACCACTGCTTCTATCACTTTTCCTGGAGGATCTTCTGATTTACAGTCATTCCAGGTCCTCATAAATGATGATGCCGAAGTGGAGCTGGAAGAGACCTTTATATTCAGTATTTCCAATGTGACTGGCGGAGACTCTGCTTCAGCAGGGGGGAATAATAGCTTTGTTTTATCCATCCTTCCCAACGATCAGGTTTCAGCCATACCAGGTCTCATTATCAGCGAAGTCATGGATGGTAATCGTAGTGGGGGACAGCCCAAATTTCTTGAGATTACCAATGTCACCGATGAGTCCATTGCTATCGGGGATTTCCAGATCTGGCGGGGCAGTAATGGGGGAGATGCAGCTTCCGTTATGCAAATTCCTGCCAATACGCTGTTAGGCGCTCATTCATCATGGGTGATGGCAAATTCAGCTGCAGGTATGGCAGGTGCCGGTTTTGATGCTGCTGATCAGGTATCCAGTGCCATCAATGGGAATGGCAACGATGTCTACCAACTACACTCATCAACTGGACAATATATTGATGCCTTTGGTCTGGCAGGTGTAAGCTCAATCTGGTATGAAAATAGCTTTGCTCAGAGACACCCAAATATTTTGAATGGTGGGGCCAGCTATTCTGCTGACGAGTGGACCATCACCGGCTTGGGAGTGGATTTTCCAGCAAATGGGAGTCCCGGTACCCCAGGCAGTCACATCTCAGATCCCTGGGTATCTGTAGTGGATCATTTCCATCCCCAAACACCACAATTAATCAAGATTTATCCCAATCCGTTCAACGCTGGAACCTTGATTACCTTTCATATGTTTGACTCCAGTCATGCCACCCTTGATGTTTTTGACATCCGGGGTCAATTCATCACGTCTCTGGTGAACGCTTCCTATGCACCGGGCAGTCACCAGATCCAGTGGCAAGGTACCAGTGCCAATGGTACAGAATTACCCAGCGGAATCTACTTAGTCCGGCTCGTTACCCCCACGGCAACACAGGTGCAACGGCTTAGCATTCTGAGATAAGCACTGACTCCACAGGGGAAATAATGCTTGATGGGGTCTTAGTTCATCTGCGATTCTCATGGCGTTTACAGCAAAGGCCCTCCATAACTACCATTTTGATTAATTAAACAATATAGCTAAATTCAGGTAAAATTTTCACAACTGCGCATGGAGCAATATGTGTCGTAAATTATTATATCAGTGTGGGCATAGTATGTGCAAGGACCCGTTTGCATTGTCCAGTAATAAGGGCTGGAGTATGATGTGAGGGCACTTGGACGACGTAGCTGCCATAAAAAAATCAGTTCTAACTAATGAGGTGGGGATAACAATCATGAACAAAACTCGTCTATTGATGCTGTTGCTCTTATTGGCTGGCGTTACCAACGCACAGTGGTCCTGGCAAAACCCGTTACCACAGGGAGATTTTCTTAAATCAGTCCATTTCATTGATCAAAACACCGGCTGGGTTGCGGGTCAAGCAGGCGAAATGCTCAAAACAACTGATGGCGGATTAGCCTGGGTCAATCAATCAACCGGAACGGATAAAAATTTATTGTCAGTCCATTTCATCGACCAAAATATCGGCTGGGCTGTGGGGTATAGTGGCACGATATTGAAAACCAGCAATGGAGGGTCTGACTGGACACCTCAAACCAGCGGAACAGACAGTGATTTATTATCAGTCTATTTTACGGATCAGAACAACGGTTGGGCAGTGGGACAGTACGCTACCATACTAGCTACAACAAATGGAGGACTTGAGTGGACGCCTCAAACAAACGGAGCTGAGGACAATTTAGAAGCTGTTCGTTTCGTCGATTCAAGTATTGGTTGGGTTGCTGACAGGAGTGGCACAATATTGAAAACAATAAATGGGGGAACAGACTGGACGGCTCAATCAAGCGGTACCAGCAATGCTTTGCATTCAATCTATTTCGCTGATGAAAATACCGGCTGGGTTGTGGGACGTGAAACCATATTGAAAACAACCAATGGAGGAACAGATTGGGTATTCCAATTTGGTGGTTCTGATGAATTTTATCACTCCGTCCAATTCATTGATGAAAATACCGGTTGGGTTGTTGGTTGGAATGGTACAATATTAAACACATCAAACGGCGGTACAGACTGGTCTGCTCAGTCAAGCAATACAAACCGTAATTTAATATCTGCCTCTTTTTCTGACCAATATACTGGTTGGGCTGTGGGAGATTATGGTACGATGTTATATACAACCAATGGAGGAATAGACTGGATAACGAAATCAAGCGGCACCATCGCCTGGCTAGAAGATGTCTATTTCGTTGACCAAATTAAGGGTTGGGCTGTTGGGCAAACCGGCACAATTATGAACACAACAGATGGGGGGACAAACTGGATTGTCCAGCCGACTGGCACTAATATTTGGCTACAGTCGGTCCATTTCATTGATCAAAATATCGGTTGGGCAGTGGGAGATAGTGGTGCCATATTTAAAACATCAAATGGTGGCGCAGACTGGGCGGCTCAATCAAGCGGTACTAACAATAGGCTGGAAGCTGTCTGTTTTGCGGACGAAAATAACGGCTGGGCTGTTGGCTGGAATGGCACAATTTTAAACACATCAAATGGAGGCGCAGACTGGGCGTCTCAATGGGGTGGAACAAATAACTTGTTATGGAATGTTCAGTTCATCAATCAGAATACCGGTTGGGCTGTTGGACAAGCCGGCACAATATTGCACACAACCGATGGAGGGATGTACTGGTCATCACAAGTAAGCAGTACAACGAATCCTGTATATTGTATCCATTTTATCGATGAAAATATCGGTTGGGCTGCTGGAGGGTCAGGTAGTTATCCCTGGGCCGTGATTTTAAAAACAACCAATGGAGGAACTGACTGGACACCTCAATCGAGCAACGGTACGAGCAATTCCTTGTATTCAATCTTTTTTACTGACCAAAACACGGGGTGGGCTGTGGGAGATTACGGTAACATGCTAAGCACAACAAACGGAGGAACAAACTGGATCCCTCAATTAAAAACAACGGGCATTTCTTTAAAGTCAGTTTATTTCATCGATCAAAATACAGGTTGGGTTGTGGGCTCTAATGGCACAATATTACACACATCAAATGGGGGGGCTGTATTTGTTGATGAAAAGCATGAGCCAGCACAGCCAAAGGGCTTTTATCTGAATCAAAATTATCCAAATCCATTCAATCCGACTACCACTATACGCTACGGATTGCCCGAAGAATCAACCGTATCATTGATTGTGTATAATGTTCTGGGAAATGTAATTATGACTTTCGAACCTGATACTAAATCAGCAGGTTGGCATTCTGTTCAGTGGAATGGCACCAGCCAGGATGGGACACCCGTCGGAACAGGAGTCTACATTGCCAAGCTACAAGTTGGAAGTTATTCGAAGGCAATAAAGATGGTTTATTTGCGATAAATACCGATCAAACTAAACAATAGTCACAAGGAGCCCCAATTTCAGGGGCTTCTTCATTATGGTGACCGAACCTCCTCACCCTTCGACCTGCCTCCGGCAAGGCAAGCTCGGCTTCTTTGACTCAATATGAGTACGAGATCGCCGCGTCTTCACGAATTCCCCGCATGAGGTGTGTTGCGAAGAGCTTGCTCGAATCCTCCTTCTGGTGTCTTTGCGATGGAGCGATAGCGACGGAAGTAATCCCCCAATTGGTTGCCCGGAAAGAGAGATCGCTTCACTCCCTACGGTCGTTCGCGAAGACTGGCTTCTTTCTAACCTCCCAACCTGCTAGCCCCTAGCGTCAAACTCCCAACCCCGCAACCTCCAAACTACCCTTAAACATTGGACCTTCGACCTTTCGACTTTCGACTTTCGACCAACTCTATAAATGACATTTTTATGTCTTCTGGAAAAACTCCCTTTTCAATCTTACTAAACATTGTGTGAAAACTATATTTTGTCCTCGAAATTGGGAGGAGTTGGAAGGGACTAAGGGTCTAGATTCTATTTATGGATGTTGTTGTATTTTCTTTACTTATCATGATTTTAACAGTGCTTGCTGCTCTTACTGGAGAGTGGTGGGTTCATCTCCGCGCCCTGAAACGCATCCCCATACGTATTCATGTCAATGGAACTCGGGGTAAATCCAGCGTTACCCGACTCATCAGTGCAGGTCTCCGAGAAGCTGGTTTTTCCGTTCTGGGGAAGACCACTGGTTCCGATCCCCGCATCCTGGATTTAGAAGGCAAAGATCGTAAAATTCATCGCCTGCAGAAACCCAGTATTGGGGAACAGGTTCGGTTTTTAAGATATTTTTCACAGTTTAGACCCCAGGCTATTGTTCTGGAGTGCATGGCTGTTCAACCTCAATACCAGTGGATCACTGAGCAGCGTATGGTGAAATCAACCCACAGTGTCATCACCAATGCCCGTCTGGACCATTTAGAGGAAATGGGACATCGTCTCCGCGACATCGCCATGTCTTTATCCAATACCATCCCCTTCAAGGGTACACTCTTTACCGCCGAACAGGATAAGCTTGATATATTCAAGGAAGTCGCAGCCAAACGAGGTACTGAGTTAAATGCCGTCACTGGTCATGGGGTTAGTCATGAAGATATGCTGGGATTTAACCATATCGAGCACCCTGAAAATGTGGCTCTCTCTATAGCCGTCTGTGAATCACTGGGTATTCCCAGAGAACAGGCGCTGGAAGGAATGCGTAAAGCTCAACCTGATCCTGGTGCCCTGCGAATCTGGGAACTGGAAATGGATGGTCGCCATTTCTCACTGGTGAATGCCTTTGCTGCCAACGATCCACAGTCGACCAAAACGATCTGGAACATGATCAAGGAACATCCAAGTCTTGATCACGAACATACCTGTGCCTTTTTGAATACCCGCTCGGATCGAGTGAGTCGGACGTCACAATTACTGGAACTGATTATGAAGGATATCAAACCAGATTCTCTTTTTGTCCGTGGTGACAAGATGGAAAGATTTGAGAAACCTTACTTTTCAAAGGTAAAGGGCCGCGTGGAACAGTTCTCAGAGAATGGGAGTGCCGCTGCTTTCGCTGAAAAATTACTCTCTCAAAAAGGCAATACTCTGATTTTTGGAATTGGAAATATTGTTGGCAGTGGTTTTCAAATACTGGATGAATTAAAGAAATATCGGATTCATAAATGACTACTAGTGCCGGCATGGATGAATGGGTAACCTTGAGTATGCGATACGTCGACCAGCTCAGCAAAACGCACACCCAAGTGATCACCCTCTGTAAGGGCAGCTATATTTTTATCTCTGCGCCCTCCGCGCTCTTTGCGGTTATAAAATATGAGAACTTTTCATGATTGAAATTGCCATAGGGCTGGGCATCATACTGAGTCTCTGGCTGACAGAATGGCTGGGGGTAACCGCTGGTGGTATCATCGTACCTGGCTATATCGCCATGTATCTGCATGATCCATTGCGGGTGATTGCAACATTTTCCATCTCAATTCTGGTTTTTCTCATTGTCCAGGGCTTGTCGCAGTTCCTGCTGATCTATGGCAAACGCCGCCTCGTGCTTTCACTTCTTCTGGGATTCTTCTTTGGATATATCTCCAGAAATTATCTGGCTATAGAGTTCCAGGCCCTGGGTTGGGATTTTTATACCATTGGTTACATCATTCCGGGACTGATCGCCTCCTGGATGGATCGTCAGGGAATTGTGAGAACTTTAAGTGTTATTCTCATCACCGCCAGTATCGTACAGTTGGCCGTCATGCTTATCAGCGGTGGGGTGATTCATGTTTAGACCAGCCATTCAACGCATAGAGGTTTTGGTTGTCATGGCTATCATTTCCCTGGTCGTTTTTTACACAGCGAGTTCCTTGACTGTGGAGACTCGCCAGGCTGCCTATGATATCAAAATTGCAGCAGCCCAGCGTATGGCCACTGCCATGCAAATATTAAAGGATAGTCGTGGTAAATCTGCAGTCTTTATGGATGATATCAATGATCCCAACGAAACAGGCTTAATCGGTCGTCAGTTTACCTACATCACAACAGATGAGGGTGATCTGGATGCCAAAATATCCGTCCTCGACCCCAATGTAGCTGCCATGATGGTAGATTATCTAACTCAGGCAGGTGTTTCAGCAGGGGATAAGGTCGCTGTGACCCTCACCGGTTCCATGCCTGGTGGAAATTTAGCAGTGGTTTGTGCCCTGGAAGAAATGGGCGCCGCACCATATGTCGTGGCATCCGTAGGTGCCTCGCAGTGGGGTGCGAATATTGAGGATTTTACCTGGTTGGATATGGAAAAGGTTCTCTATGATACATCAATTATTTCTTTCAGATCCAGTGCGGCAAGTATGGGTGGAGGTTCAGATATTGGACGACGGTTGAGTCCCCGAGGACGTGAGCTCATCCAGGAAACCATTACCAGAAATGAGGTTGATTTCATTAATAGTGAAGACCTCGCTGATGCAGTACAGCGTCGTATGGATCTATTTGGTACCCACGGACCTATCGATGAGTACAAGGCATTTGTTAATGTGGGTGGAGGTGCCGCTGTACTTGGTGATGCTGCTTACGCACGGCTGATTCCACCTGGCTTAACAGAACGGATGCAGTTTGAATCCATGCGCAATGGGGGTGTCATGGCGAACTTTGGTCGTGAAGGCGTACCCGTAATCCATGTACTCAATATTCATTCCATGTTCGCCCAATTTGATTATCCCTATGCGGCTACACCCACCCCAGAACTTGGTGTTGGCTCCTTTTATGCCAGCGAAAGATATAATCCCTGGACCACCGCTCTGGCATTAGCGCTGTTGTTAGGTATGGTAATTACCGTTGGTCTCAATAGTAAACGCAAGATAAAACATCATTTAGAAAAATATGAACCGGACTCTTATGTTTGAGTCAAAGGTCGAAAGTCAAAGGTCAGAAAGTCGAAGGTCGAAGGTAGGGAATAGGATAATATGAAGAGGAACACAATTATGTTTAATCGATTCAAAAGCTCCTTTCGTAGGCTTTGTGTTTTTCGTTGTAAAAATGAAAGTTCTCTCAGCATGTCACAGAGGAGTGAGTGTGAGTAATAAGATGGCTTATATCAAGATTGTTTTATCCCTATTGATTTTTGGAAGTGTCTCCGCTGGTGTTATAAAGCCGCAAGATGCGAAAAATCAGCGCGACATCCTGATTGTGTCAGGGAACCGCAGTTCTTACTACACACTTGATGGCCAATCCCTGGTATATAAAGTCAAAGGTCCCCAGAGAATAAAAATTTATTCCCGTGCTGTTCTTAATAGTAAAAAAGGCGATTCAAAATCATTTGGATTTGAAATTCAGCTCAATGGGAACCAACCACTCCAGGTAAATCACCAGCAAAAATATAGCAAGGGTGTCAAATCGCCTCAACATCCCAACCATTTCTTTAGCAAATCTGGTATTGATTATATCAGTGTTCCTGCAGGTGTGAACGAAATAACCATTAGACCTAAAAAGCGCGGCGAGCGGATTGTTGTTCGTGTCCTTGAGGACAGAAACGCACCGAAGGGTAAGAAAAAGCGTGTCGATGCACTTTCTGAAGAATCGCCGATCAAGCTCGTATCCAACGGGAAGTATCTCAGTTATTATGCCATGAGCAAAGATCATCCACTTTTTGTAACCATGAAAGGCCCTGTCAATCTGGAGATCACCAGCCGCCTGGGTTTTGGTCCACAAATGGGACGCGAGGAAGATTACCGTATTCAGGTTCTGGATAATGGCAAGGTTGTTGGTACTTACTATTTCTCAACGGATCGCTCTGAGGTCACTACCGTAGATGGTCAAAATGGAGTCGTTCCTGGCAGCTGGCGCAGTTGCGATGTGAAGCTGGGTAAAGGTATGCATGAAATCAAACTCAGACTTATGGACGAGAACCGCCAGGTCTTTATCAAGTTAAATCAGATTATTGGAGACTAGTGCGACGTTTACTACTTATAGGTCTCCTGTTCGGGCAATTATTCTCACAAAGTCTTATTCAGAGGCTGGCAGCCCCCATATTCTATGAACTGGGTTTCGAGCCCAATTTCCAAAGCAACCCCCTCAATCTTTCTGATGTTGAAATCCTTAAGGCCACTGAGGATTCAGACTATTTAAATGGGATTGACAATTTCTCCAGCAATGTTGTTTCCTTGTCAGGTGATTTGAATTATGCACCACGTTTGATTGGCGGACGGAAATCAAGATTCAAGCTTAATCTAACCCACCATTACTATCACGACATCCCTCAGCGCAGTTATAAGAGCTATTCCATGTCCCTTCGACAATCCCTGGGAAAATACAGATATCTGGACCTGGGTTATTGGATTTTACCTGAATATTACTTGAGAAATTACCGCATTCAGGATAATCGGACCCTGGAAACCAGCCGTGAAGTGTGCAATTTTGGAACAGACCGCATCTGGTTGGGTCTGGAACACCGGATTTCCAGAAAGAATACCATTGAATACACGCTGGCCCTGCGCAATGAGATTTACCAGGCACCATTTTCACATTATGACCTGAGGATGATGGAAGGTGATCTTAGGGTCAATTTGGGACAATATGATCTCTTCACTTTAAGCACTGAACTTCAATATGGTCTGGCGGAAAACGATAATAACTATGATGACAAAGATCGATCCTACAAATACTTCAACATTCGTCCTACGCTTACCTTCAATTTACCCGGGGAACATCGTATTCGGCTGTCCACACGGTATGAACAGCGTGCTTATGACAGTGAACAATATGATGATTTGCTGCACGCGGGTCGTTATCAAGATGAGGTCCGCATTGAGGTTACAGCATTGCCAAATTTAAGCGGACCGTTCATTGTGGAGCCCTTTGCTGGCTATCGTGAGCGTCGGGTAGACTCCAGTGATCCAGCAGTTGCTGACCTGAAATCCTTCTCCAGATACTGGTTTGGTGTCCGCTTTGGATTCAAATCCGTTATAGACATGTACTTTTAATTTTTAGAAAAGATGAGTTACGTTAAGCCATGAAAAGAATAATTCTATCAGCATTTATAATATCACTGACCCTCTTACTATCTGCTTGTTTAAAGCCTGATCCAATAGAAGCTGACTTTGTAAGTGACGTCTATCTAATGGATGTGCTGGAAACAGGAGCATATGCCCGGGATGTTTATGTTGTGGATGGAAGCGTTTTTGTGGCAGCCTCCCAAATCGGCAATCAAATCTGGCAAGAGTCGACTGATGGATCAATGGAAAAAACCTTTGAACATAAATTTAGCGGTAATCCAGCTTTGAGGATGATTATTGAACCTGAAACGCGTCTCATGTTCACTTTTGACCGAGCACAGGGTTTTTACAAAAAGCTTGCCCCCGATATGGGCGGATTTGATTCCGTTTATACAGATCATCCCATTTGGATCGAAACGTCTGAATCCGGCTTATTTGGATCGGGTAGTAATGAAGATTTTGCAGTAAGAAAAATAAATGACAATTTAGTTGCCCTATATGTCATCGACCGGACATCTAATGACGGGTTGAAACAGTATTATTTCAATCGAAAGTTTAGAGCACCAGATATTCTGTATGATGGCTCCTATTATTACTGGGAGTTAAGCAATGTGGGGACATCAACAGGTGGCATTAATCTGGGACTTGATCTGCGGGATACGCTCATGGCCATCTCCCATGATGAATTGGGGGTAGGGTTATATCGATTAAGTGGGGTTGACCTGGATACACTGGCCGTCATTGATACACAGGGTGAAGCACTGGAAGTAAAATTTTACGATAACTACCTGCTCTCCGCCAACAATTGGGCAGGGATGGGGATTTTTTCAATGGGTGCAGGAGAGAGTAGTCTCACCCATTTAGCTGATATCGAAGTTGGTGGCTGGGTAAAACAGATCAGTGTCTGGAATGATATTGCAGTTTTGAGTTGTGGGGAAAACGGAATTTTTCTGGTCGATTTAAGCGACCCGGAAAATCCACAGGTTGATCAGCCCATTGATGCTGGTTACACCTACCGCACACACGTCGCTGGCGATATTATTTATGCTGCTACGCGTGAGGGGGTTAAACGCTACCACATCGAAAGCAGGTAATTAATGCGCAATTCCCTCTACACCATACTGACCCTTCTTCTGGCTCTCAATTCTTTGGGAGCTGCTGATTTAATACGCCCCACAATGGAGCTCGCTCCCATTGCTGGAGGTGTGCAAGTCAATCTGGACTTTGAGCACGTCACTGAAGCACAATGGCGGGCCATGTTGGAGCAACCAGAATCCTTTCATAATTATGGTTATGGGGTAGCAGGTGGTCCTGGTGAAGCGGCTCTACCCATGCTCACCGTATTTGTTCCTATTACCACAGAAATCACCCCATCTGTTTCAAATATCATTCGGCACGACTATGATCTCGCTGAACTATCGCTCAAAGCGACACCTGCAGGTCATCTCGACTCAGACATGCAAGCCACTGAGATTGCAGCCTACGACTGGAATCGGGTATCCAGGTCACAGACAGTGGATATTCTGGCTGGTGAACCCATGCACATCAAGGGTCAGGTCTATTTGCCCATCACGGTTCATCCCGTAGCCCTAGATCAATTGACACATGCTCTGGACGTTCCAACTTCGATTCAATTTGAGATTCTCGGTGTGAGTCTGGCAGATGCCTCTCTGGTCACTGAGGATGGGGGTATCCGCTCGGTGACACTCCCCGAGGAGCAGTTTGCCAGCAGGGGTCATTATCTCATTATTACACCACCCCAGTTTGAGCTGTACATCCAATATTTTGCTGACTGGAAAATACGTATGGGATACCAGGTCACTATTGCAGGAACTGACATTGCGGGGAATTCAGCAAGTGCCATCAAAGATTATATCCAAACTGCCTGGGACACCTGGGAAAGTCGTCCAGAGTTCCTGGTCATTGTTGGCGACGAGGATCAGGGGATTCCTGGCCATTATATTCAAAACCCCCAGGGTGATAACCTGGTGACGGATCATCCCTATGGCCTGCTGGAAGGTGATGATTCTTTCCCTGAGCTCATGGTGGGACGTCTGTCTGTAGATACCGTCTCCGAATTGATTTCATTTACATCAAAAATTGTGGCTTACGAGAGTAGCCCCCATATGGACAATACAGACTGGTTCCAGCGTGCCCTCATGATATCTACTACCTGGGGTGCTGCTTCGACTCAGGCAACCAAGGAGTGGGTTGCAGATAAAATGGTGGAAAACGGGTTTGATCAGGTCTACACAGCTTACCACCCCGATGTATCAAGTACGTCACATATCGCCAATCCAATTAATGCTGGAGTCGGTTTCGTCAACTATCGTGGTTTTGGGATGTACAACGGCTGGTTTGGTCCGGATTTTATGAGTTCAAATATTTATGGTCTCATTCATTGCGGTGCTAAAACACCAGTGATTACGTCAGTAGTGTGTGGTGGTGGTAATTTTGCGGCTGGAGCTGATGATCCCTGTTTTGGGGAAGTATGGACACGTATTGGAACCTTTTCTGTTCCCAACGGTGCCGTTGCCTTTTTTGGTCCCAGTGAGCTTTACACCCACACCCAATTCAATAATGTCATCGATATCGGCATCTATTCCGGAATTTTCGATCAAGGTCTTACCACGCTGGGTGAAGCACTCTGGAATGGCAAACTGGAACTCTGGCGAAACTATCATCAGAATACTTACTTTCCCTTTGGCCAGACACCTGAATTTTACCATCATATCTACAACCTGCTTGGTGATCCAGGCATGCAATTATGGACGGCAGTTCCCCAGAACCTGAGCGTGGAGCATATTGATACACTGGTTTCCGGTGATAATTTCACTTCAGTTTCGGTGAACGATGCTTCAGGGGAGAGCCTTGCTGGCGCCTATGTCAGCTTGAGCAATGCTGAGAATGCCTGGGGCGGCTACACAGACTCGAATGGACAAATTGTCTTGCCCTTTGTTGGCGGAGTGGCAGAGGATATAAATCTTACGGTAACTGGGAAAAATTTGCTTCCCTATTTAGCAACCATACCCATCTCAAACCAAAATCATCCCCTGGAATTAATCTCCTGGACGCTGGTAGGAGGGGGACAGCCCATCGCCAGTGATAGTACTGCCATCCTGCTTTCCCTGGAAAACCCTGGGGAGGCATTGAGCAATGTTGAACTCACCTTCACCTCCAATACGCCTGACTTTATTTTTGACGAGACGGTCCAGGTTGCTGGCATACCAGCCCAGTCAACATTTAATCTGGATCCTGTTACCATGAACATCCCAGCTCTACCACATGGCACACCTGTGAACATAGCGCTGGAAATTCAGGTAGCTGGAACGGTTTGGAGTTGGCAGAAATTTTTCACTGTCCAGGCACCCCTGCTGAGCCTACAGGCCGTGAATGTTGTCAATGGTTCCCTCCTCATTGGAGAATCAGCAGATATAGAGCTGGAATTGCTAAACAGGGGTGGCGCGTCCTCTCAACCACTCACCATCACACCTTTGGAATCGGAATTTATCACCTTTTCACCTGGATCATTAAGCTGTCCTTCCATCGATATCGATGCATGGATGACGACCTCTGAAATGATTGAAGTCTTCTTTGATGAGCTCCTCTTTCCAGGTGAACAAATTACTCTGAGTTTTGAGTGTGTGCAGGAGCACTCAATTGATACACTGGATTATGTGATTCAATTGGGTGGAGGGAACCGTTTTGGGCCCTCACAGAGGGACAACTATGGCTACCGCATGTTCGACAATTTCGATCTTAACTATTCCAAGGCTCCCGTGTATGAATGGATTGAGCTTGATGGTGCCCTCGGGGGGGATGGTAGCTTCCTGAATATCAGCGACAACTGGGAAGAAGAAGATGAATCGAGAACCATATCTTTACCTTTCCCTGTCAATTATTACGGAACCACCTATTCCGAGATTACTGTATGCAGCAACGGGTGGGCTGCTTTCGGCAACCAATCCGTGGTCAATTTTCATAACCGAACCATTCCGTCACCTATTGGACCATCTGCAATGCTGGCACCTTTCTGGGATGACCTGGCTGCCGAGCTAGGCACCATGTTTTACATGTATGATGCTGAGAACGATGCCTTTATTATTGAGTGGAGTCGAGTGCACAATCTGTTTGCCTCCAACGAGATGAGCTTTGAGATTATCATTTATGGCAATACAGAACATCCAACCATATCTGGCGATAACGAACTCAAATTTCAGTATAAAAATTATGAAAACATTGATATAGGTTCCAACTTTTCCACTATCGGCATCGAATCACCAGATTCTGAAACGGGCATTCAAGCATCTTACAATAATATCAATGATCCAAGCATTGGAGAACTCAGTGCCGGCACTGCGCTCCTCTTTACAACTGACCGTGGTGATCGCCTGGGAGACTCTGAAATCTCCTTCAGCACCACCAGTTTGAGTTTTGACCAGATTCCCTGGAGCAGTGCCCGGGATTCGATTATCATTTCAAATTCAGGAGAATCACCCCTGATCTATGAAATAAGTGTCGTTTCGGACCTTCAATTGGAGCCTGGAGTATTTGAACCCATGGATCCTAATATTACCAAATATACGCCAGATCTCCCTGGTAGCGCATCAGCAATCAGGGAAGGTAGTGATGAGTATGGCTATAACTGGCGAGACAACAATGATGAAGATGGACCAGATTATAACTGGATTGATATTGAGAATGAGACCAATCTTGTGCCGTACCAGTCGTCAGAGTTTGATGATTGTACGGTGCTTATCGAATTGGGCTTTGAATTTCCACTATATGACGATTTCTATTCAGTGGGCTATATGGGTAGCAATGGAACCGTCACCTTTGAAGGTTTCCACTCACCCTGGTATAACATTGGTCTCCCATCCAATGCGGCTCCAGGTGCGCTTCTGGCACCCTGGTGGGATGATTTAAACAATGATAATGGACCTCAGGGAACCTTTTATTTCTGGAGCAATGGTTTTGACCAATGCATTATGACCTGGAAAGACTTCCCCAAGTTTGGGACAGATTCTTTCTACTCATATCAAGTCATTCTGGATGCCTACGGCACTATTAAGTTTCAATACCAGGATGTGGGTGAAATAATTGCCAGCTCAACAATTGGCATTCAAAATTCGGATCGAAATCTTGGCTTAACAGTGCGTCATAATTCCACAACTCCTTTTGAATCAGGCACTGCTGTGGAGATACAGCGACCTATCCAATGGTTTTCCGCAAGTGGATGGACTCAAGTCCTATATCCCGGGGAGAGCGCATCCTTTATCATCGATATCCAACCCCGAAATATTGCCCCTGGTCGCTATGATACGGAACTAATGGTTTCCACCACGGCTCCCAATGCCGTTGAAACCTTGATCAACATTTCTTTGGATGTGCGTTTAGGTGAGACTCCCTTCGGTGATATTAATGGGGATTATCTGGTAAACATTCATGATGTAACCGAATTATTTGATTTTATTCTCCTCATCGAGGAGATGAGTGCTGCGCAATTTGACCAGGCAGATTTGTCTGGAGATGAATATGTAGATGTAATTGATTTGATTCTGCTGATTGAATCCATCAATACTATAAATGAACCTTAATAGATGTGGAGTTTTTAACTTCGAGTAAACCTGAAGAAAAGGCATATATATAATGAGATTTTTATTTTTACTAATAACTGTGGGAAGTGTAATCGCATCAGGCGAATTCGAGTGGATTGAGAATGGCGTGCCTGTACGTCAGGGTGTCCATATTGAATGGCAACGTACTGGTGATGTTGGTAATTCAGGCGAAATGATCTTTGGCTGGTCTGATACAAGAACTGGTGATCGTGATATTTATGTCCAGAAAATTGATACCACAGGGACCAAGCTCTGGGGTGATACTGGAGTTCGTGCCACAGTTGCTGATGGCCGTCAAGAAGATCCTGTTTTGGTTTCTGATGGAGCAGGTGGTGCCTTTTTAGCCTGGATCGATTACCGTACAGATGAGTATGGTGATGTCTATGCCCAGCATCTTGATGCAGATGGGAATTTATCCTGGGACCCTGCTGGTGTACCAATTGCCGTAAATGGTGGCTCCCAGCAATCTGCCAACATGGCCAGAGGTGCAGCAGGTGTTGCCTATGTCATCTGGGATGATGGTTCTCTTTCCGAATCAGGTGACATTTTTGGAACCGTTCTGACCCTTTCAGGCCCCCTCGCTGCAGGTGGCACCAATGGTCTGCCTGTCGTGAGCGCTTCAGGGACTCAGACAAATCACAGTATTGAAACCAGTGGCAGTGAAGTTGTTGTGGTCTGGCGTGATACCAGAGATACCAATGATCCGGATATTTATGGTCAAAGACTGGATGTCAGTTTTACTGGTCTGTGGGGTGAAAATGGAATTCTCATCTGTGGAAATGCCTCAGATCAGGTCTATCCCAAGGTTGCACCAGCTGACGGAGACAGGGTTGCTGTCTCATGGCTGGATGATCGAAATAATATTAAAACAGACATCTTTTCCCAACTGCTTAATTCAGACGGCAGCCCGGCCTGGTCAGCTGATGGGATAGCGGTAACAAATCTGCCCTCAGAACAAAATTTTAGTCGTGTAAAATCCAATGGAGTGGATAGAATTTACTACATATGGGAAGACTTCAGGAATAATAGTACTGATCCAGATATTTTTATACAAGCTTTAGATTTGAATGGTAGCCCTGTGTGGTCAGATGGGGGAACCCCCGTTGTTCAGGCTGATCTTAAACAACTCCAACCTCGTTTTACCATGGGTGATGAGGG